>CAYPDN010000019.1:0-24814 GCA_964409445.1 uncultured Granulosicoccaceae bacterium | reverse complement strand
GGCTAATACCAGGCGTCTGGAAGTTCTTCTTTGCGCCTGGCTACGTAGGCATCCAGCGCTTCTTTTGTTGCCGGATCTATGGCTGGTGCTTCGTAGTTGTTTAGCATTTTGTTCCATTTATCAAACGCCCGTTTTCGCATGTCTTTGCTGCCACCTTCCTCCCAGCTTTCAACGTTTTCGCTATCGCTTAACGCGGCGTCGTAAAAAGCAGTTTGGTAGTGGCGCATGGTGTGTGCAGAGCCGAGGAAATGTCCACCCGGTTCGACTTCCTGGTAAGCATCGCGGGCGAATTGATCATCGCTCAGGTCAAGTCCGTTCAACAGCTTTTGGTAGCTGCCTAAGCGATCCGCATCCATAACCAGTTTCTCAAAGCCGGTAGCCAGTCCGCCTTCAAGCCAGCCGGCTGCATGCAAAGTAAAATGTGAGCCTGCGAGTGCCGTTGAATGCATAGAGTCAGCACTTTCAAAGGCGGCTTGTGCATCTTCAATCTTTGATGCCGTCAGGGAGCCGCCGCAGCGCAGAGGTAGTTTGAGACGGCGAGCCATCTGGCCGATGATGTAGTTCGATAATACAGGTTCCGGCATGCCGAATGTCGGAGCGCCGGATTTTAGACTCATTGATGATAAAAAGTTGCCCATCACAAACGGTGCACCTGGTTTAACCAGTTGACCGAACGCAATGGTGATCATTACTTCTGCCATCGCTTGAGCAACTGCTGCAGCAGTTGAGACTGGTCCCATAGCACCGGTCAGAATAAAGGGCGTAATTACCATCGCCTGACCACGTGATGAATAGACCTGAATAGCTTCAGACACAACACGATCTATAAGCAGTGGTGAGTTGGTATTGACGTTTGCCATTATCACGACATTGTTATCCATGGTTTCTTTGCCATGGAGTATCTCTGCCATGTCTACACTATCTTGTGCACGGCTCTTTTCTGTAATCGCACCTAGATGTGGCTTGTCATTTAGCGTCATGTGCGCATAGACCATGTCGAGGTGACGTTTGCTGACGGGAATATCAGTTGGTTCTGCAATCACCAGCCCGCTGTGATGCAGATTTGGATGAAGGTAGGTTAGCTTCAGTAGCTTTTCAAAGTCATCAAACGTGGCGTAGCGACGACCCGCTTCAAGGTCGCGAACGAACGGCGCACCATAGATTGGTGCAAACACCTGATTGTTGCCGCCAATGATGACGGAACGTTCCGGGTTTCTGGCTACCTGGGTAAATTCACTTGGTGCTTTAGCACATTGCTCTCGCACCCAGACTGCATCGGCAAATACTTTATCACCGTCTGTTTTTACCCCTGCTTTTTTCCAGATCCGAAGTGACTCGGGATCGTCACGAAAGGCGAAACCGATATTTTCCAGCATCCAGTCGACTTGTTGGTCAATCCTGACCAGGTGTTCCTCTTCTAATGGATCGAAGAACGAAAGCCGACGTTTGATGTATGGTGGTGCCGAAACAGGCGGAGAAGTTCCGTTCGCGTTACGGTTTCTGCGACCTTTTCTGGTTCTTCGGGCCATAGTGTTTGTTGCCAGTAATTGATTATAAATTTGTGGCTAAGGTATTTCTACAAATCCCCTTATTGTTGAATTTGCATGACAACAGACTACTAGATACACCTCTATATTTGTTACCTCGCTGCGCATTCTTCCTGTTCTCAAATCAATCTTTCGAAACTGACGGGAACTGTTAATTTGTCTGGCCTGCTATTGAAAAATGTCTTTCCGTACTACAGGGTATAAGAGGAACATGAAATCAGGCACTCAATATGATTGATAAAAGTAAGCGAAAAACTCTGAAAACTATTGCTATTGCCAGCGGAACAATAGCCACCGGCGGTGTCTCGGGTGCAGTATTGGCCGGCAGTCCGGATCCGCTGTCAACTGGCAATATACCATCGGATTTTCAGCAACCTTATCGTGAGCTCGGCCAATTAGACATCACTACAAGATTGTCTGCGCTAAACAATGATCTGGAGGTTGTTGTTACTAACGTCGGTAGAGATGCAGTTACCATTACACAGATAACGCCAAATGTAGCGCGTGTCGCGAGAGGTGAATTCGACTTCTCAGCAGTGCTTGAAGACGGCCCGTTACATCTGCAATCCGGTGCATCTGTCACTGTGCCAATGCAGCATAAACCGGTTAGTGTCGCAGCGTCCTTTCCACCTTTGACTGAAACGCTTAAAAACACGGTGTCAGTAATCACAGACACAGATTCGTTTGCCAGTGTCACCATAGGCACCAGTGTCACCACAGGCAAAGGTGCAGCGATTGCAGCTTAAGCGTGGCCATAGTGGTTAGAAACTAATGTGGCAGGCAGAGGAAAAGACTGTTCCTGAACAGTCTTTTCTGTGTCAACGGAGCTACCGTCGACGGCTCTGGAGAAATTCGTTTCGTTAAGTGCTGTGTAGCTGTCTCAACCGATGAAAGTATTATGTTCTTTTGCTGCATATAATGCTGCGAATCTGTTCACAAAATGAAGCACATTGTATCTTTATCTTTACATCAATGCTTTTTTCAGTTTCGAAGCCGCTAAATTCCGCGCTGTTACGCTGATCTTTGTAGGCATTGAGAAGAAACCGTGAACTGCGTCGTCTATTTTTTCCGATTCAACCGCGCTACCCGCTTCTGTCAGTGCTTCCGCGTATTTGATGCCTTCGTCGCGGAGCGGGTCATAGTGGACTGTCAGTAACCATGCCGGAGGCAAGCCAGTAAGATTGGCCTCAAGTGGTGCGACGCGCTGATCATTTCTCACAGCAGGGTCCGGAACATACTGATTCCAGAACCATTTCATCAAATCACGGGTAAGAAAATAGTTGTCTGCATTCTGGGTATAACTTTCGTTTGCGAAGTCCGCTTCGATAACCGGATATACCAGTAGCTGGAATTTGATGTCGAGATCTTTCGTGGCAATGCAAGCGCACGCAGCGAGGTTTGCACCAGCGCTGTCGCCGCCAATGGCGATACGGTTTATATTAGCGCCGAGCATTGAAGCATTTTCAAAAGTCCATCTTAGTGCGGTAACTGAATCATCAAAAGCTGCGGGAAACGGGTGTTCCGGCGCGAGCCGGTAATCAATTGAAAGCACCATACATTCAGACTTTGCTGCCAGATCTCTGCAAGTCATGTCTGCACTATCCAGATCGCCTAATACCCAACCACCGCCGTGAAACCAGATAAGGACTGGGAGGTTGTCTGTATCTACCGGTTTATACAATCTGGATTTGATGTAGCCGTGTTTCGCGGGAATATCTATCTCCCGAATTTCGTGCATCGATTCTACTTCTGTAGGCTCTACTCTCAATGCTTGCAGGGTCTCACGCATTTGCAAAGCGGATTGCCTGTGTATAGCTGCCATGATCGGCTGTACTTTTTCCAGCAGGGTGGATATTTCAGGATCAAGTGCCGGGTCGATTTTCATATGCTCAGTATTGCTCGGTGATGTATTCATAAGTGAGCATCGGAACGGTGATCAGGAGATCATTGTTTTGCTAATTGGAAGTGTCCCTGATGATATCGGCCTCAGTTGCAGTCTTAACCGATATTTCAGCAGTGGTGGGACACAAGCGCTCCGCAGTTGTGTATAAATGCTGATGGTACATCATAAAGTCACCACCAGGTATTATCGAATATCTGGCGTTGTACCTGTCAGATCTGCAACCTGTGACGATGGTGCGGGTTCACCAGCCATGGAGTCCGCCGCCTGCGAACAGAAACCGGGCTCATTGATCAGTTTTTTAATTTAAGATCGTCAGGTAACAGTTTAATGTTACCCCATTGATATAAACAAGGTGCCAGAATGTCTAGTTATGATTAAGGCGTACTATCGGTATTGATCCGACTGTTTCCTGGTCTTCGCATCAGTTCTTAAAATGTAGGTTTTACGATTGATTTTTAAGCAATGAAATTGTACGGGCGTGGATCCACGACGGAATTACCCGGGTGGTTGCTTTCAAGCACCAGTCGACCAAATGTACAGACACAAAAGTGATACTCGCATAGAGGTAGTACAGCAGATGTAAGGCAGCACCACCAAACGCAAGACGCCACCCACCATTGCGTTGGAAGAATGAAAATAGTTGCCAATCCAGAGAAATGTATGCGCCCAGGAAAAACACTGCGGCATATTTTAAAGGCAAGCCGGCTGCGGTACAAATTAGCGATACTGCAAATAGTATTGCAGTTATTGCACTCAATCTGCTTTTCATGCTGGTATTCAAATCATCACTCACACCACTGTTTTGATTAATTATCAGTCGTGTCCAGGGTATGGCGCGACAGAAGATATCAGTGCGAATCATGCCAGCCAGTGTCCAGTGCTTCAGGTGTTTAACCTGTATTTCCGGACGTAGTTGCGTGTTAAAACCAGCTTTAGCCAGACGACCTCCAAACTCGATATCTTCGATGCAGGGTTTTTTGTAAGACGTATCGAAGCCGCCTGTTGCCTGAAAAACCTGGCGTCTTACGGCACCGAAACCAGACCAGAAGGTACGCGCTTTTTTGTTGCCGTGTTGATGGACAAAGTGGTGCAGCAGGTTTTTATATCTGCTGACGATAGTTTGTACATCGGGGGAGGTGTCGTAGGAGCCAAAAATTGCATGAGTTTCGGGGCTGGTGGAGAACACCTCGACGACCCGTTCTATGGAGTCATGCGCTAAAACAACATCGCTGTCTACGAACAGCACCAGTTCCGCTTTGGCTTGTTCCACTCCCAGATTGCGTGCGCGTGCCGGACCGGTCGGACCGTTTGGAACGGAAAGGTAGTCAAACCCGTATTCTGTGGCGAGATCGTAGACGACGGTTTCAGTAGATCCGTCATCTACCACGATTACCTGATCGGGTTTTACAGATGATGCTGTGATAGATGCAAGGCATCTCTTGAGGGTACTGCCACCGTTGTGTGCTGGTACAACAACTGCGATGTTCATTTATCGTCCCTGTGGGTAATAGTTGCTACCTTACCGTGATTTGCAGAGTGAGAATCCCTTCGTCAATCTGTTTGAGCTTTGCATCACACTATGTGACAGCTGTTTCAAATATGTGCCACAGTTTTAAGTTTAAGGTACTCGGTATTGATGTAACTCATCAAGCTGATGATACAACACTTAGTTGGAAAAAATTCCAAATAACCGTGCTGGTACCTGTCTCAATAGATATACAACTACTAAGAGTTTGGCGGGGTTTGGCTACCGTTGGCTGTACGCATCAGGGAACGGGTGTGTAGATATAGACGACCAATAAAATTATCGAGGTTCTGTAGTATCAGATCATTGCGCAGATAGTAGCTATCGAGACGTGGAAGCGTGTTGTTGTTTATGTTGTTGTCTTCGGTCAGGTAGGCAAGCTCGGTAGAGAAGGTGGCCTGATAGATTTCGTTAACTAAATCACGAGTTTTTTTGTTGTGTTTGCCGAAGGGATAAGCAAAGTATTTCGGTGCTCTGCCAGTTCGGGATTGAATTATAGTATCTGCCTTGTCGCATTCGAACTTCAATTGAGCAAGTGATATTTGTTTTAAATCGGGATGCGTGTGCGTGTGAGATTCGAACTGAACCTTGTTAGATTGTAGTATTTCGACCTCATCCCAGCTCAGCATTTCATAGCTCCCGACTCCCAGATCACTTGCTGGCCAATTATTGTTCTGTCCAATCAAGCCAGTAGTCAGGAAAATATGTGAAGCTGCATCGAACTCTTTTAATATTGGCAGAGCATTAGTGGAGACAGACTTCATACCGTCGTCGAAAGTGAGGGCGACACCCTGGGCATGTGGTTTAGCCAGCAGAGTATCGAGGTCATATACCGGGATATTCTTAGATTGCAGGGCTACAAGAATTTTTCGAAAAGCGTCTGGTGAGCAAGAAAGAATATCTTCTTTGTTATCTATGCTGTGAAAAGTAATGACGGCGCGCATTGAGCTATACCGCAGTTGCAAACTGATCCACCCGTGTGGCTCGTGCTGCGCGTTCGATTAATCTCACCTTACGACCGTACTTTCTATTGTGAGGTTGCTACTATGAGATTTTGTCGCTCTAACCACTACCAGGAGCTCGAAGTCTTTGTCTCTGTGATCGAGCTTTTCTGTGTCCAGTTCCTCCGCTGCCAGGCCGTGCAGAAAAGAAACTGCTGAGAGGACGTTGCCGTAGGAATCCACCCGTACCTCTGCACCGGGAAATGTTTCTGCAAATAAAGCCTCTGCAGATTGTGTCGTTAGATGCCAGTACTCACCCCAGTCGTCTTCACCGAGCCTGCGGGCTATTTTACTTAAACCTGCCGAGGTAAGCAGACAACTGCCACCCGGCTTCAGGATTCTGTGGAGTGTTCTGAGAGCAGCTTTAAGATCGTAGATCATCTGCAATGACTGGGTGAAGATGATGCAATCAAAAGTGTCAGACGGAATATGATCTGCACATGTCAGGTCTCCGACAATCGTAGCCTCAGGGTTGCCCGCAACATAGTGCATAACATCTACTTGCGTTACGCCGTCTCCGAATTTCCGGATATAGGTCGGATCACCCATCTCGAGGCAACGGCCATTTATGCAATCGGCATTTTGCTTTAAAAAATGTTCGATGTAGTAGCGGTCAATTGCCTGACCTCGATCGAACCCGAACATTGAGCTAATGGGTGTGACTCTTTTAAAATCACCGAAGTCAACAGTACCGGTTCGGATTTTTTGCAGGCGAAATTGGCGCTGCTTCGCCACAATCGCATCTCGCACTGCTGGCGAAAGTACCTTTCTGGCAACACTAGTCAGCCACATAAAAAGGCTCGTAGATAATTCGTGAGCCAGTGTTTGCAGCTCTAATTTTGCATCGCGCCACTTTAAGTGAACCGAATCGAACTAATTGTTCTTTACGCAAAGGAAGCCGGCAAAGTTGTTCCATTGAAAAAATGTCTCAACAATCTGGAATCCGTTACGCTTGAAAAGTTCAAAGTTTTCATCGAAACGGTAAGGGATAAGAACATTCTCCAGTGCTTCACGCTTTCGAACGATTTCTTCTTCGGTGTAACCGTTTCTTCTTTTGTAGTCGTAGTAGAAATCGATAAAAAAGCGATTCATGTTTGAATCATTTGTAAGTACTTTATCAGTGACAACTAAAACGCCGCCGTCGACAAGTGAATCGAATATCTTGCGAATCAGACGATCTCTCTTTAACGGTCGTATAAATTGCAGAGTCCAGCAGATGGTGATGACACTGGCGTTTGTCATGTCGAGATCTTCGAGATCACCATTCAGGTCAGAGTGACGCAAATGAATTTTCTTTGACATCCCGGCTTTTTCAATATTGGCAGCGGCCCGATCAATCATTGGTTGCGAGTTGTCATATCCGACGAGCGTTTCAGCGTCAGGCACATTGTGGCCGATATTGATGAGTGTTGTGCCGAGAGAGCAGCCCAGATCAACAATTGAAGTTTCTGGTACCCAGAATCGCTTTGCAATATCCTGGATCATCTTCTGCTGTTCCAGATAGAGCGGTACGCTTCGGGTGAGCATATCGTCAAATACGTCTGCTACAGAGTCATCAAAAACGAAATCGCTGGATCGCTCCGTATCGATACTAAAAACTTTGTCCTTGTTCATTTTTCTAATACCAGCTGTGTGTTGTATGGGAAGAGGACATATTATGTTACCCACATCGCGACCACAAGAATCACCTCACACTTCAAAGCTGAACATGCGTTTTGTGTGTTGCTTCTCACACGGATGTGGCTTCTAAAACTGGCAAACTGAGGGCTGACAGGTAATTCAAAAAGCCGGAGTTACTATGGGTAGGTATAAATTGTCAAGATACCTTCTCCGGGCATGCTGAGAAGGAGATCAGTTTCACTATTGGCATGTGTTAAAACACCAGATTTTTGAATCTCACCTGATCCGCTTGCGATAAACTCGGTTACATAATCACCTGCAGGCAATCCGGAAATGCCCAGAGGACGTGCCTGACTCTTTGAGCGGACAACAACAGCCACAGAGTCGTCTGTATTCAAAAAGGCAAGCAGATCCAGGTTGCTGTCATTGGTCGTGCTATTAACTCTTTTTGCACCCATTCGTACGAATCGAAATACCTGTGCCAGCTCATGTGTCTTACTTGCGTTTAGTATTTTGTCCGGGCCTGCGTTACCGTCATCGCGAACAACCAGATAATTCGCACCTTGATTGTATGCAGCACTTTCATCGGACGTATCCACAATTGCTGCCATACCATACTGCGTCCAGGCTGAAACATTTGCCTCCGTTAAATCTTCGAATAGCTGATCAATGCCAGCGCCGACTTTCTCAAGCATCGCTGTTTTAAGTCCATTTTGTTCGGCCATGGTCCTGATAGATCTTGCATTATCTGCAGACTCTCCGCCATAACGGTGATAGGCGAATGTGTCTACCGCGGCTATGGCTCCAGGTACCTCAGACATATCCGTGAGGTACGGCACCGCGCGATTCATAGCAGTTGTAGACGGAGCGATAATTTCGGTGTCAAATCCTTCGGCCCGAATTCTTTCTGCCACTTTCACAACGGCCTGGCCAATTTGTGCACCTCGCCAGCTCTCGGTGTTTTCCGGTTCGAGAATAATTTCCAGAGAATCGGCAGTAATGCCGTACCTGTCCTTTAAGCGGTTAAGAAATACTGAAATAAACTCTGCGTATTCATCTGCATTGTTTGCATGACTTATATTTCCCTGAAGAGTTGCTTCTGTCCATCTAAAATCGACGTAGCAGAGGTTAACGTGCAGTGTTTCACCGTTAGCTTCGACTGCACGCTTGAGCGGTAGCAGCATTTTTTCAATTGCATAGTCAAAGCGGGCAAATTGAAATCCATCTGGATTGACAATGTTGGGATCATCGTTGTCGTTTATTTTCTGATAGCGAAAATCTTTCCACTCGGAGTATGTTGATTCACCATTGTAGAAAGCGCTCCAATAATCAACGGGATTTTCCAACCCACTCCATACTTCCAGCCGTGCTCGATTGATCCCCACATTATTTGCCAGGTGATTGGCAACAAGATCAGTATAGGACTCTATGGATTTGTCAAAACGGTCATTTATTTTGTCCTCTTCCCACATTCTGAGATAGGTTTCCCAGCCATCCATTGTTTGAAAGCTCTGATTGAGATCAAGAGTAATGTTCGAAATATTCCGGTTCGACGGATCGACATCTATTCCTTCGTTTATCGTTATGTTAGAGATTCCATCAGCCTGGGGAATATTGTCATCAATGGATGAATCTCCGCTCCCGCAGCTAATTATAAAAACCGCCATGCCGGAAGTCGTCACGCAGGTGAGGACTTTGCGTATCAGATTGAGATGGTTACTGTTTCTGTTCAAAAACATGTGGTCTCACCTACGTGTGATCTGGTGATAGATATTAACCCAATACGTGCGGTGCTGTGGAAATAGCCCAATGTGTCGATCCAAACTGAGCACTCGTCCACAAGGTCTGTTGTTCTGGCAAATTAGCCGCTTGGGCATTGTCGGCAAAGGCGGTATTCTTGGCTTTACGTAAGTAACGCCACAGATCCCATAGATGAAAACTATTTCTGTCGTGTCTCCGTGTTTTAACGAGGAAGACAACGTTGCAGAGTGCCATGCGATTGTCAAACAACTATTTGATGACGAGCTGCCAGAGTACCGCAGACAACACATTTTTGTCGATAACGACAGCAACGATGAGACAGTTGCGGTACTGCGTGAAATTGCCGCGAAAGACCTGGATGTAACCGTTGTTGTGAATTCCCGGAACTTCGGTGTTTTTCGATCTTCATTTAACGGATTACGGCATGCGACCGGGGATGCGATACTGGTGATGTTACCCGTTGATTTACAAGACCCACCGGAATTGATACCAGAGTTCGTCAAACTTTGGGAAAGCGGCTATGAGGTGGTAGCGGGTGCTCGCAATGAACGTGAGGAATCTTTCCTGCTTCGGTCAGCACGCTTTAGTTTTTACAAAATTGTCAACGGTCTTTCCGATTTTACCATTTCGCCTAACGTCGGAGAGTTTCAACTAATTGATGCCAAAGTATTGAAAGCAGTTCTTAAACACGACGACCACTATCCGTATATACGAGGAATAATTGCGTCAGTTGGATTTAAGCAAATTATTGTCCCCTATACCTGGGTGAGACGTAAGCGCGGAATCACAAAACACAATTTGCCCACGCTGATAGATCAGGCGTTAAACGGAATATTTTCGTTTACCCGTGCTCCGATGCGATTCTGCACTTTTTCGGGTATCGCGCTTGCTGTTGTATGTATCTTGTTTTCGTTGATTTCTGTAGTCCTTTATTTAGTAGGTGGTGTCGAAGTCCCGCGTGGCACCACTACAATCATTGTTGCCTTGTTCTTTCTTTCAGGTATTCAATTGTTCGTGATAGGCATGCTGGGAGAGTATGTAACGTCTATCCACTCTCAGGTGCGTCGAGGTCCATTGGTTATCGAACGTGAAACGATTAATCCGACTATAGTGTCGGAAACTGATGAAAGCAAAGTTTGAAGTTAACATTGTCAAAGACAAGCATTGATTGTCCAGTACTGTAAGTATCTGCTACGGTTAATTGCTTAGCTTGACGCCACTCTGTAACAGCGTATCGGTAACACCGCTCAGAAGGCTGTGTCGCGGTTCGAAACCCAGCTGCTGCAATCGGCTGACATCAGCGCTTATATCAGCTGGATCTGCTTCAGGGCGACTAATAGCTCCGAGCTGCGGTAAATCGGGACGGCCCATCTGTCTTGCTATTTCACCGATTAATTGCGCAACTGGTATTGAGTGGCCACTTGCTATATTAACAGGGCCGGTGATTTCGCTATCTGCCAGCAGTTGCAAGGCACGAGCAACATCAGACGCATGAAGATAGTCACGCTTTTGAACACCGTCTGTGCAGGCAACCGGTTTGCCTTGCGATATACCGGTAACGAGATCCGGCACCAGTCGAGGGAAGGGCTCCCCGGCACCATAGCAAAAAAATATTCGCGCCTCAGCAACTGTTATCCCGAGTGCTTTCTGAGCAGCTGTAATCAGGGTCCCGGCGCTTGCCTTGGCTTCACCATATAAACTCTTTGGAGCTATAAGATCCGTTTCTTTGTGTGTGGTCCGTACTGAGAAATCGTAAACAGCGCAACTTGAACCATATACAACTCGCTTGCCGCCAGCCGCTGCGAAATACTGCACCAGATTTAACGTTGCTGCAGCCCAGGCCAGGTTGTCTGCTGCATGCCAGCGCAAACTCGGATCATCAAACCATGCCAGGTGCAGTAGCACATCTGCCTTCGCACGTTCTACCAGCTGTTGCGCCGGATGTTGTTGTAACAGGTCTGCGGCAATGCTTGCGTCCAAACCATCTACACGTGGGGTGCTGCGCCCTGATCCGATTACGGTCCACCCGGCGTCACGCAAAGCTGTAACGGCATAGCGGCCCAGAAAACCGCCGGCACCTGTGACCAGAATACGTGCCATCAGCCAACCTGAGCCATTGACGGAGTCGCGACAAAAAAACGTGTTCCCAGTGATTGTAGATCGCTGAGTGAGGTTACAATTTCATCTTTGATATTCCACGGCAGGATTAACACGTCATCAACCGGATCATCGTAAAGCGCCTGAACCTCTCGAACTGGAATGCGACTACCGGGTAGTAATTTGTTTTGTTTTGCGGGATTTTTGTCGACCACATAGCTAATGGCGTCTGAATTGATACCGCAAAAATTCAATAACGTATTCCCCTTTGCGGCGGCGCCATAGGCCGCTACCCGACGACCGTCCTGAGCAGCGGTATCAAGAAAGTCTGTCAGGCCTTTGCGGATCGCATCGACTCTGTCTGCAAAACCGAGATAGCCTTGGGTATTATCCAGATTTGCAGCAGCTTCAAGCGCACGTTGTTCTGCCACTCGGTGATGTTCTGTATGAGTTGCTGTCTTCAGGCAGGCGTGTATCCGCAGAGAGCCACCATGCGTAGCAAGCGTTTCAACATCAAATACACGTAAGCCTGCAGTATCGAAAACGCGTTCAGTTGAATATAAGGACAGGTAAGAGAAATGTTCGTGGTAGATAGTGTCAAACAGGGAGTCATTTATAAGGCTGAGTAACTGAGGAAATTCGACCGTATAAACAGCATCACCGTCGAGCATTACACCAACCCCTCGAACAAAATCTCCTATATCAGGTACGTGTGCCAGTACGTTGGCCGAACAGATTAGTGAAGGTCGAATCCCTTCTGAAACCATCTGGTGTGCCAGCTGTTCAGTAAAGAATTCAACTCTTGTTGGTATGTTTTTTTCTATGGCGACGGCGGCCGTATTACCAGTGGGCTCTATGCCAAGTACCTGTATGCCATTGGCTTTGAAGTACTGCAGCAGATAGCCATCGTTCGATGCTATTTCCATAACCAGATCTTCCTGCCCCAGCTTATAGCGTTTAGCAGCAGATGCTGCGAAGCCTTTGCAGTGCTCGAGCCAGCTGTCTGAGAAGGAAGAAAAATACGCGTAGTCGTGGTCAAAGATATCTGCAGCTGGTACGACGTCGTCAACCTGTACCAGAAAACACCGATTGCAAACACGTGCATGTAACGGGTATTGAGCATCCGTGGTTGCAGCATCCTGCATGGCAACATATGAGTTAGCCAGTGGAGAAAGACCGAGATCTATAAATGTACTGGCGTTTTTTCCACCACAACTGCGACAGGTAAAGTAGGTTGCTGTCATGTTGAAGTCATCTGTTGCATATAGTGTTCAATTTGTTTGACGGTTATTGAGTAGATGTTTGCTCCGTCGAACCAGTCTGCGTACCAGTCAGCAGTCATCGCGAGCGATTCATCAAAATCGAGAACCGGGCGCCATCCCAGGTGTTCGGATGCAAACACTGAATCCAGACGCAGGGTTTTTGATTCTTTCAGTGCGTTAGGATTGCAGTCATGTACTATCTGTCCTCGCCCCAGTTTTGCCACAATTCCCTCTGCAACACTATGCACTTCGCGCTCTTCGCCATAAGCTGGGCCGAAGTTAACGCTGTTGCAAAACTCAGTCGGGTTATCAAATAATCGCTCTGCCAAAGTGATATATCCACCCAGCGGTTCCAGAACATGCTGCCACGGTCGTATCGATGCGGGAGCTCGCAAGGTCACGATTCCCTGTCCGCTAAGACATCCACGAACGATGTCAGGTACCAGTCTGTCTTCTGACCAGTCGCCCCCACCGATGACATTGCCTGCTCTGACAGTAGCTATTTGGGCAGTTTCGGTACTGTTGAAAAAACTCTCGCGCATCGCCTGTACTGCAATCTCACAAGCACCTTTCGATGCTGAGTACGGATCGGTGCCACCCAGTCGATCTGTCTCGACAAATGGTTTTCCATCTTCGAGGTTTTGATAAACTTTGTCGGAAGTTGCGACTATCACGGATCGCACTGAAGGTGTTTGTGCGATGGAATGCAGCAACTGCACCGTACCTGTAACGTTGGTTGCAAAGGTATCAACCGGATCGCTATAGGACTTTCTTACCAGTGCCTGTGCTGCAAGGTGGATGACGATCTCGGGGTCATGCTGCAATACAGAGTTTACAGCGGCGCTATCGCGAATGTCACCGACGACGTGCCTCACGCTTCCGTCCAGTGTCAGCAGAGACCAAAGATTTGGATCACCCTCTGGTGCGAGTGAAAGGCCGGTAACATCGCTGCCAAGCTTGTGTAGCCATGCTACCAGCCAGGCACCCTTAAACCCGGTATGGCCGGTCACAAGGACCTTGCGGTCCCTCCAGAATTCAGCGTTCACTGCCAGACCTTCCACGGTGCTTCGCCACTGTCCCACAAGTCGCGCAAACTGTGAGCGTCACGCAGTGTGTCCATTGGTTGCCAGAATCCGTGATGTTCCCAGGCCATCATTTGGTTATCTGCAACCAGGGATCGCATCGGTTCGTGCTCCCACACGGTGCTGTCGCCGTTGAGATATTGTTCGATTTTTGGCGACAAGACAAAAAAGCCGCCGTTGATTAAGCCGAGATCTCCGACCGGTTTCTCGGTAAAACTACTAACCCGATCACCATCGAGTTGTATTTGACCGAAGCGTGGTATCGGATGAACTGCGGTAACGGTCGCCAGCTTGCCGTGTTTTCTGTGGAAAGCCAGCTTGGCGGTAAGATCAACATCTGACACACCATCACCATAGGTCAGACAGAAGGCCTCTTCTTCGCGCAGCAGAGGCATTACGCGGCTTAAGCGACCGCCGGTCATACTGTCTTCACCTGTATCGATAAGCGTTATGCGCCACGGCTCTATACCGTTGTCGGATATTTCTACGTTACCTGCCTGCAGATCCACCATCAAATTGGAGCTGTGGAGCCGGTAATTTGCGAAATATTCCTTGATCACATAGCCCTTGTAACCAAGACAGATTATGAAATCATTGATACCGTGAGCCGAGTAGATCTTCATGATATGCCACAAAATTGGCTTTGCGCCGATCGGCACCATCGGTTTCGGAATACTGGTTGTCTTTTCACTTAACCGAGTGCCAAAACCACCGGCAAGAATAACGCACTTCATGGTAATCGTCCCTTTGGCGAATATTTCGAAATCTCAGATCAAGCATCTGGGAATTTCGAAAAACAGTCACCGAATTGCTCAAATTCATCCGCTGCGCGTGTCGCTGCTGATGCTACAACCATATCAAATGTGGAAGGGCAATTTTGTTCCGTAGTACACAGACTTTGTTGTGTACGATTAGTATCTTTAGCATTCAAATACAGGGTGAGAGCGCATGCCGCTACAGGACAAAGTCGACCTGGCTTGCGATAACTTCAGCAGTGCAGCGGCCATTCTTCAGGCGCTGGGCAACCCACCTGCAAACCGCCCGGTGCTGCTTTCTCTCGCGCCGGATGCAAGCATTGAGTCCCGACAGGCGGTAATTGACGCGATTAACTCGCTGCCCACAATGGCAAAGCGTGCTCGTGTTTTGATTAATTTGCCTGAATCCTTCGACGGCACAGAACCGTTTCGCTGTGAATCTTCCAGAGCACATAATGTGCTCCGGCTAACGGAGTTTCTTAGGCCAGCTGCAGAACCAATTTGGGTAGTAACGCTCTCCAATGCCTCGGTATGGCACCTGGACAGTATTTATTCACTTGCGCGCGATCAGGATATATCTGTGTTTATAGTGCGTGGCTCTAATGCAATGTCTGAAGACGCGCAGTTATTCGCATGGGATTTCATCACCTACTTTTTGTTGCAGGAATCAAAGTCGAATTATAGCTCGGACGCTATCAACTATTTCAAAGCTTTGCAGGATGAGTTATTTCACAATAAGCACGGCGAAAAAAACGCCGGTGAACTGAATTTCCAGTCCGACGAGCTGCTGACTGATGCGCTTGATCAATTGACAGCTACCCAAGCGGCAGAACCAGGTTACGCAGTATCTGTAACGGAGGTTTTGGAGTTAGCCGGGCAAATGTTACGCGCTCAGATCAATGTATTGCGGTCCTGGCCTCGCAAAAAAAATTCACCAGAAAAATTTCACAGTGCTGTTTTGGTAGGTGCTTACGGTGGTGAGCATATAGGCGATATAGCGATTCTTGGCGGGGTCTTGCTGCGAATGCATCGAGAATTCGGTTTATCAACAGCAGTACTGATGACTCAGCGACCGAATCACACACAACACCTGGTAAAGCACTTAAATACGCCTGTTACACTTACTGTCGCAGAATATACTATCGCAGAAATCGATAAGCATCTGCCCTCTGCGCAAGCGCTGATACATGCCGGAGGACCGCTAACGGATATTCCCAAACAGCTGACAAGACATCTCTATGCTGCCGGCAAGGCAAAACTTCTGGGTAAAGTCTATCTGATGGAAGGCATCGGCCCGACCACATTTAAACGTACAACATCGCGTATTACCGCAAGACAACTTGTAACTCTTGCGGACCGCATTGTAGTCAGAACGCAGCAAGACGCCACAAGCCAGATAATTCAGGGATGTGACATACAGGTAAGTCGTGATCCGGCTTTCGATTTTTTGCAAACTCTTGGTCCGGAATTGCAGTTACAGGCAGGCGAGTCAGATGAGATTGAATCGCTGCTGGCGAGCACAGAAGGTCGGCCAGTTATCGGTATCAACATCCGACCAATCAACGATCTTTTTACTCCCTCTGTAGACGGTCAGGACCGAACATCAAGAACTCGTGCTATCGAAAACCGCATGGAAGAAAACCTGGCTGCTGGAATCACGCAATTTTCGAATCAGTGCGATGTGCAGCCTGTATTTGTTTTCTTTCCGATGAATGCAATTCAGTTTGGTAAATCTGACAATCGCAGCGCTTATCAGATTATCCGCCACCTGGCTCCAGATATTGACGTCAGGGTCTGGCATTCAGATGCCTCGCTTGCGGCTGTCATTTCTTTAATTCGTAAGCTGGATACAGTTGTTGCTATGCGATTTCATGCGGCAATCTTTTCATTGAGTCAAAATTGTATGCCTGTCGGAATCGACTATCGTATCGGTATGAAATATAAAGTCAGTGCTGTGATGGAAGATGCTGGTCAGGCAGAATTCTGTTGCAGAATCGATGAGGTTGAAAGTGACTGGATTTCGAGAAAACTTCACGAACGACTCAACACTAGCAAAGAACGCATAGCATGATAGCTGCCGTCAACGGTATACAACCAGATCGGAGAATGCTGTTGTTTCTGGTGTTGCTGGCTGTATTGCAATTCTTTGGTTTGACGTTTGGAGTAGGTAATCAGGTTGAGCAATTTTCGATCACGCTTCGAATTCTTGATCCTTCGTTTTCTGCGGGTGATTTTTTTCTCGACTCAGCTGCCAAGCCGGGGCAACCTCGTTATTACTACTGCTTGCTGATTGCATGGCTTAGCAAAATCGCTCCTCTTGAAATTGTGATACACAGCTTAATGTTCATTAATGGTTGCGTACTCGGGCTGGTCTCATTTGTCGCTGCAAGACGTCTGTTAAAAGCATCGGTCACCGGTGCCGCGATCGCTGCGATGTTGGTTTTACTTAATCACGGAATTTCCATAGGTCATGCGGGTTATCTTGCCTTCAGTAACTTTCAACCGGCAAGTATCGCCATCACGGCCACTCTGGTCGGAATCTACTGCTTGCTACTCGAAAGGTTTATTGCCGCTACTGCGATATTCCTTTTCGCCACTTTGATTCATCCGACTATCGGTGCCGAAGTTGGGATGCTTGGTTATGTTGTTGTGTTCTCTACCGCATTCATCACCGGTAATCGCAAAAATACATGGAGATACGTTGCAGCACTGATTGTCTTTCTGATCGGGATTGCGATTTTATGGGTAGTGCCGAACTTAGGTGGGACGGGCGAAAAACTTAGCCAGCCTGAGTTCTTCTCAATTCTTATGGAAACACGAGCGCCACACCATTATCTTGGACTGGATTTTCCCAGGCGTCGGTGGCTTGAGGCGATACTCTTTGTTATTGGACTGATATGGATCGCATACCTTAGCTGGCGTAAAGAGGGAGAGTTAGAGGGGCCATTGCTGCTATTCGGCTTCATCATTTCGGTAATAGCGCTCTGTTTGGCATCATTGTATTTCGTCGACGTTGCAGAGAGCAGGCTATGGGCAACTGCTCAACTCTTCCGCCTGGTGTTGCTGGTCAAGTGGGCAGGGTACTTGTTTCTCGGTTTACTTTTCGGGCAATGGCTCGTGTCGAAAGAGGCCTACAAAATTGTGTTAGCAGGAACTGTGATATTGAGTTCAGCCGATGCAATAAGCTATTCATTGATAGTCGCGTTAATCACACAGTTTTTAATTGAGCAGCTGCTGGTTAAGAAGGGATTTAGGAAGCGGATAGCTATCTTCGCTACTGTACCTGCCGTTCTGCTATCGCTTTATCATCATTCCCGCTACGGTGCAGATGATCAGTTGCTGAGATTGTTCATTGCTTTCATCGTATTGTTACTCCTGCAGATCCGCTCCAGGCAGTTTGCTGGCGCGGTAGTCGCAAGTGTTCTGGTTGCTACTGTTTTGACCGTCAGTTACATCGGCTCTTTGAAAGGAATGATAAGCGACAACAGGTTTCGAACAGTATTGATGCTGAACGAACGAGATGATGACGGAGCCAGGATTTCGCTGTTAGCAAGAGATATTGGTGCACCTGAAGATTTGTGGCTGGTGCCTCCCAACCTGGAGCAATTTAGATTTATCTCGGGCCGCGCTGTAGTGGTTGACTTTACTTCTGTGCCTTTCGCGGACGATGGATTGCGAGAGTGGCAACAGCGCTTGCAGGCGATGTTTGATTACACAGATAAGAAAGGCTTTGACGCGCTGAATGAAATGAAACAACAGCATCAAATAAAGCCTGCCATTGAACGTGCGCGTATCGACTACGGAGCTGATTACGCAGTGCTAAATACAGTGACTCCGACGGAAAAAGCCGTACTGGCTCAAGCGGGTAACTACAAGATTATTAGTCTCGCACCATAGTGCGCAGAATTGTTATGTGTTTTAGTGCTTAGCCTATGCGTTCCTGAGGGTGCACAATTATCTCAGCATCTGCAATTTCTGCGCGTACTCTTTTCAGTTGTGGAAGGCTTGAACAGTCGGACCGACCTTCTTTGGTGCAAAACGGCAGGTTATGCCAGGGGCAAACAACATTTTCACCGTCTATCCAGCCATTGACCAAATCGCCACCCTGATGTGGACATCTTCGAGTCATAGCGACTACATCGGTTTCATTTAGTCGGGCCACACAAAGAGCTGCAGAGATGCCGCGAACTGTTCCAACAGGTACTTCGGTCAACGATACTCGTATAGTGTCACCTGATTTCTGACCGATGATTTCTGCATCTTTTGCAGCTGGCTCTTTTGGAGTAGTTGATGGGAAAAATTTATTCACGGCCCGGCTAACCAGGCTGCGTGCGTAACTTGGTTGCGCCAGAGCTGGTAGCTGTGACAGAGCTGGTGCGTTTTCCCAGTTGGAATAAACGTAGGGGTGGTAGTGTAGATTCTGAAACTGTGGTTTATCGAACGACATGCGAAACGAAATCGCAAAACGTGTTTCATTTAGGCGGTTCAATTCCGACCCATGTACGTGGTCGGTGTGAAAAAGAACCACATCACCCGGGTGTAAATCGAAGCTTTGCGCTTTGTGAAGTTTTTCGCCATCTGAAATATTTCCGGAACTCTGGTAGCTGGCACGGCTTGCATAGTCCTCGGTAAATACGGTCAATCCGTTTCCTGGTTGAATGCGTCCAATCGCAAACCACAGATTGATGCCGTTGGATGGGCAGTCCAGCCAGCTATCGCGATGAGGTCCGTGGGCTGTTATTTTGCCCTGGCCATGATGTTTGCCAAATTTGTTAAATTCCTTTTTGTGTGCTGCTGCAATATCGTAGGGAATATGAAACCGTACATTCGGTGTCTGTTCGTAGTAATAGGAGTTAACACCCGGGAACATGCCAGGTACGAATTTTCTTAAGAATTCTGCAGCCAGAGGCCTGACTTCATCGTAGACAGCATCTGTCATAGCGGGAATATCTTCCGCTGTAACCCATTCATGTATACGGTGGAATCCATCGCGTCTTGCACGTTCGGCAGCGGCTTTGCCCTGGCTCTTCTCAATGCCGATGCAGGCTGCATCGTCGAGCATGGTCATGCAGTCGAAGGTCTGCAGGGCTTCCCGCATCACCACCACTTCACCGTTGAGAATACGTGCTTCAATTCCTTCACGGTTCTCAAACGCCTCGTCTGTTTTTTTAATGTTGGTAAACATGGACTTGAGCCTAGCGATATAGTGAACCAAAGTCATTGGTTTTTTCGAATTTTGAGACGTGCTCGTACGGTTTGACACCAGATATTTTACACTGCCCTAATTCAGCTATGTTCGACCAGTTTAAAATTAGGATTACCGTGAATAAGAAGTTGATTAAAGGACTGAAGTAGTAATGCAAAAAACCAGAGGCAACCGAGCATTTCACAATTTTGTATTTCGTTTGCATACGTGGGTAGGGCTGCATGTGTGCATCGCTCTGGGGCTGATATTCTTATCCGGAACTTTGCTGATGTTCTCACCCGAATTGACAAATATCAGACAGCCATCTCTTTGGATTTCACCATCGTCAAACGCTGTCAGTGTCGGGCATCTATACGACTCAACTAACGCTTCTTTCCCCGAACGGTCGATAGACTCAATCGGTTCACAACCCCGCCCGTGGCTTGGGCGTCCGGTATATTTTAGTGGCAAGGGTGGATCAACCATCGTCCACTTGAGTCCGGAGACGGGCGAGGTGCTTGGCCAGCAGGTACGCAGAAAACTGAGTCTGCGTAATTTGATAAGAAAACTTCATGACTCCATGCTGGTCCCGTTGCAGCCTGCGCAGGTGCTGGTAAATGCATTGTCTTTTGTAGTACTGGCTTTGGTGATCACAGGGCTTCTGACTTATCGCAGGTTCTGGACCGGTTTTTTCCTTAAAGTCCCAAAGGATGCCAATCGACTCAAGCGTGAGAGTAGTAGTCATCGACGACTCGCTGTGTGGGCTGCGCCGTTTCTTATTGCATCAGCTCTGGCGAGCTCGGTGTTCTTTTTAAACTCCATTGGTATAAAAGCTAAATCTGGATCCGCTCCTGCAGTGGTTAATTCTCGTCCAACGCCACTGCCGGCAGAATTCGATGGCAACGATGTGGATGCCATTATTAGTGCGTGTAATTCTGAAATACCGGGGTTGATAGAAAGAGGAATCAAGTTTCCAAAGTCTGGGGAAGAATTTGTGCGTGTTAATGGATATGAGTCGGATGCCGGAGAAATATTTGGCGCAGTGACATGTTATGCAGACCCGTCCTCCCACGAGGTCACAGGATTAGTACGTGCGTCAGACGGTAACTGGATGAACCAGGTTAAAGCTTTGGCTGTCGCTGTACATTACGGTACATTTGCCGGGTGGTTGTCGATCATCCTGTGGACACTGCTCGGGCTGGTCAGTACCTGTGTTGCGATATCGGGAGCCAAAGTTTACGCGGCTCGGGCTATTGTGAAATCCGGGGGTTCGAAAACATCATTGGCTGGTCGAAGCACAGTTTCGCTGCTTGTTCAGGGGTTGGGATATTTTAAGTGGCTGTATGTTGCCTGGGTTTTAGTTGTAATTGCTTTACTTATCCGGGACCTTTTTTAGTACTACAGCGAATTGACACCAGAGACTTTCGACGACACTAGTTCAACTATTGGAAACACCGCGTCAGTCTTCTACAACGTGAGTCTTAAAAATGTCTCGCGCGGCAATCCACTTTTCTTTGTTAAATTGACCTTCAGAATCGAGGCAGTCCACCGCTTTGAGGGCCATAAAAATTGCGTGGTGGGTGTTGTCATGAGCATATAATCCCTGTCTGCCGAATGTTAGAACGCCTTCCAGTGATTCTATCCAGTCATCGATCGTTTCAAACAATTCTTCATATCCGTCTTTGTATAGCGGGTAGGCAAATCTGAGTTTTTTTGTTGTGACTTGCAGTAGTTCGGCCGTTACCGGAAGTCCGACTTGAGCTAGTCCGTCGATTACCATTGTGGACAATTCGGTGTCTGAACTTTGCCAGATTTTGTCAGCGTAAAAACATGGGACTTCTGCGCACAACACAGTAGAATCAGTCTGTGAGCTGGCAGAATAGTTTTTAGGTTCAGAAATACGGGTAAATGGAATATTCGCACCAGGAAAATAGTGTGCATCGTATTCTGTGAACTGGTTTTGAGCCAGCTCAATATATACCAGCACCATCGATCTGAATTCAAGCTTCTCGGATGCTTTCACAACCTCATCAGGGGTATCAATTTGAACCAGCTGGCTGAGGGTGGTGAGGGGAATGGTAGAGAATATCTGATCAGAATGTATCTCGAATTCTTTACCTGCATTTTTTAAAACAACCTGCTGATTTGATTCTGAGAGAGTGATTGATTGAATATCACTGCTGCACATTACTTTGACTCCTGCGCGCTCCGCGGCCGCAAGGTAAGCTTCACAAATTTGACCGAACCCGTGTTTTGGGTAGTGGAAAATACCTTTCGTATTAGCTCCGCCTGACCGTTTATTCCATGGCATGAGTCTTTTTATCATTTTACCGATCGTACCTGCAGATATCCTCTTATAAGCTTGAGCTGCAGAGAGTTCCTGTGGGTCGAGGCCCCAGATTTTTCTTGCATACGGAAAATAAAATTCATTGCAGATGGTTTTGCCTAAACCGCTGGACAATACGGTTGCAAAATTTTCTGCACCATCTGTCTTTTTGGCTGGAATAATTTTTTTAATTAGATCTGCCATGACACCCAAAGTGAATCTTGGGTTGCCTTTAAACAGGATATCGGTCGGGCGTAGCGGAAAATGTATCCAGCGACCGAGCAAGTGGATGCGACCGTGTCTGGGTCGAGTGAGAAGATCATCGCCAAGAAGCTCTTTTATTTTTCCGAGCACTTCCGGATCGGACGCCGGATGCAGGCGATGGCTTCCATAGTCGACGTTGATACCACCAAACAGAAAACTGCCAGCATTGCCACCAACCGTGGCGTTTCTTTCTATTAGAGTCACTTCGTCGCCCCGCTGAGCCAGCTCACAGGCCGCGGCAAGTCCGGCAGGACCGGCACCTAAAACAGTTATTTTTGCCATCAGGGATTTGTCCTGTTTACACTCTATTGGGGTCTAAATATTTTAAATCCGCTCGGGCTCGAGAGCACAGCGACAGTACCGGCGATTATTCCTGAAAGAATTAAAATTGCCTGCCATGCAAGTGACTGTGCAAATGCCACACCGGTGATCACACCATAGGTGCCTAAAAGGGTCACTAGTGCGGCATCACGAACGCCGATACCTCCGAGACTTATGGGAACCAGTGCGATTAGTTTTGCCAGCGGCCAGCAAAAAAACCACACTTGCCAATCTGCGTCAATCCCCAGTGCTCGACCAATTCTTATGTTTAATAAAATGAACAGGGTTTGTACAAATAGAGATATTGCGAGAATTATCAGAATTGTTTGTGGTTGTCTAAATATCGTCCGGATTGAATCAGTTAGCTTTTGTAAACCAGCTTTGAGCAAACCATGGTTTCGGTACTTGATAATGAGAACAGCCAATAGACACAGAATGCCAATCAACACGCTGAGTATCGTTAAACTGTTTTGCGGTATTCGCAAAGCAGGCAATTCAATCACGAATGCTGCTGCGATTGTCATCAGTAACACTAATGCGATCGTGTCGATCAGTCTATCTACAATACTTCCGGCGATTATAATTTCTTTTTTTCGGAACTTGTTTGAGATCATTGTTGCCCTGACGATATCTCCGCCCACTATAGATGGCAGGCAGATGTTTGCGAATAAGCCGGAAAGATGCGCTCGAACAGTTTCTATTACACCAATCTGTAAGTTATATTTTTGTAGTGTGTAGCGCCATTTCATCGCGGCTACTGCATGACCCATTAAAAATATCAATATTGTCTGAAACCACAAAGTGGCAGGGAGGCTTTTAAACGCTTTAAAAACTGTATCCAGTGGCAGCCACCAGGCGAGGGTAAACAGGATGCCCAGACTTACAAGTACCCTAAGGCTTAATACAACATGTTTTCTACGGTATTCCACAGTTCGTTACGGAATTTAAAGAGAGTCTGATCGAAGAGCTATTTTTGAGATTTGATCGGATAGCAATCCGATAGCCCATACCACCATTGCTCCTACGAACCCCAGAAGTGCGGTTTCTGAAAAATTCCCTATGTAAATATCGTAAATGAACTTGATCATACCTCCAGTGAAGAATATCGCACCTATTGGCAGGAATACTTTCAGTGGATTAAAATACACGATGGTTCTGATAATTAGTAAAAGAAATTCGAATGCATGTGACGGTCTGATCTTCGATGTTCCAACGCGCGCGTAGTAGTTAATAGGCACGTATTTTACCAGTGACCCACTACATAAGGACGCTAGTGTGATAGTTGTAGTAAATGAAAATCCCTGAGGTAAAAGATGAACGAAACGTTTAACCAGGGACTTTCTTATCACTCGCAAACCCGAGTTAAGGTCGGGAATAGGTCTGCCAGCCAGATAACTAGCCAGCTTTTTTAGGACCCATTTTGCCGGAGCGCGTACTTTCGGTGCCTGAACGTGGTCACCTGTGCGTGCTCCGACCACCATGTCATAGTCTCCAAGAGCATGAATCAAGGCTGGGATCATATCGGCCGGATAAGTCCCGTCGGCATCAATGATTACTATGGTTTCAAATGAAGATCTTCTTATCCCTGTTTTCAGAGCGGCCCCGTAGCCCATATTTTCGTCTAACTGTATGACTCGAGCATCCTCTTTTTTTGCGCGTTCTGCTGTTTTATCAGATGAGCCGTCATCGACTACGATGATTTCATACTGCATCGATGTTTCTCTCATTACTGAGTTAATGGTTTTGATGCTCTCGGAAATCGCATTTTCCTCGTTATAAGCAGGTATGACTATGCTAATTTCGATATTTTCCATGGTGGACGCTTTAGTTAATGTAAGTAGAATTTTTGTTTTTCATTACGATGATATCGCCATCACCCAGAGTGCCGCGAAATCGAGCTGCAATTTGATAGTTGGTTTGTAACTCTGCGTAGATTTCGGGCCTTGCTTTCCTTATGAATGCCGGAAGGGTGTAGACAATCCAGGTATCGGCTTCCTGTGAAGCATACTGTCTTAGCTCACCAGCTGAATTTGCAACGTGCCAGTTCAAAGAGTAGTACTTGTCGTAGATTTTACCTGCCATATGGAGCGCTATGATGCTGTCATTCGACGATATTTTTGAATCAACAAATTCAAGAGCAGAGTAAACACCCTATTTAAGCTGCT
>CAYPDN010000018.1:0-25110 GCA_964409445.1 uncultured Granulosicoccaceae bacterium | reverse complement strand
GTCCGGTGGGAGTTGAAGGGCTGACAACACAAAAGTTTGTTGTCTATGGTGATGGTACGACGCGTTGAAATTATCGAGAACGATATACGTCTTCTGTAAGCTATCGTGTGAACAGGTCATAGTGTTTATGGACCATAGTGTTTAATGAGAAGCGAGTTTGAGTAAGGCTGTGAGCTCTATTGGCGTGTGCGGCGGGTCTTTTGATCCGGTTCACTTTGGTCATTTGCGCACGGCACTTGAGGTACGTCAGCAGCTCGGGCTGGAGCAGCTCAGATTTATCCCTGCGGGAAATCCGCCTCACAAAGAAGGCCCGAGAGTCAGTGCAACTGACCGGGTTAATATGCTTGAACTTGCGATAGGGGGAAGTCCGAGTGTAGTGATTGATGAGCGAGAAACTCAACGTCTAAAGCCGTCCTACACAATTGATACTCTGCTTGAACTGCAGCAGGAATTGCCACAAGCGAGTCTTACATTGATAATCGGCACTGATCAGTTCAGTGTATTTGATACCTGGCATCGCTGGCAGGATTTGTTGCAGGTAGCTCATGTGGCGGTCATGGAGCGCCCTGGTGAATTGCTGTCCGGTTTCGCTAACGAACTGCTGCAGGGCGAATATGCGTCAAAAATCACTTTGTGTCCGGTCACACAACTGGATATTTCTTCCACCAGAATTAGAAAGGATTGGCGTGCCGGAACAGACATCCGGTTTTTGGTACCCTATGCTGTGCGTCAATACATTATCGAACATAATCTCTACACAGGATCCACCCATTGAGCGCATCGCAATCGAATGCAACACCAATGAATGCAGACCCAATGAATGCAGACAAGCTACAAAAACTGACCGTCGCCTCACTTGAAGATCTCAAAGGTCGCGACATAGTAGTGCTTGATGTATCCGACCGTACCACCGTGACTGACTGGATGATTGTCGTTACCGGTACTTCGCAGCGGCATGTGAAATCGCTTGCCAATGAAGTGGTGGAAAAGTCCAAGGAGGCTGGAGTGAGGCCTCTGGGGATGGAAGGTGAAGGTGACGGTAACTGGATTCTGGTTGATCTGGGTGATGTTCTTGCTCACGTGATGACTGAAGACAGCCGTGAGTTTTATGCGCTTGAGAAACTCTGGGGTGTTGCATCACCTGAAGAGAAAGAGCAACAAGATCAGCCGCAGGACGATCAGGCAGCGGGTTAATCGACTCTTAACTGATGGAAGTAACGTTGCTTGCTATTGGCACCAGGATGCCGAAGTGGATTGACGACGGCTATGAAGAGTATGCCAAACGTTTGGGCCGAGACTGCAAACTAACGCTGAAAGAAATTCCGTCCCCTCGCCGCAGTAACTCAGAGGACAGCGCTTCTGTGTGTAAAAAGGAGGGTGAGTTATTGTTAGCGGGTGTGCCGAAAAGTGCCTATACCATTGCACTTGATGAGCATGGCAAGTTGCAAAGTACACAGAGTATTGCAGAAAAGCTGCAACAACTCCGGGAGACTTCGCAGTCACTGGCGCTGGTGGTTGGTGGTGCCGATGGTTTATCCGACCAGGTGCTGCAGCAGTGTGATGTGAAATGGTCGCTTTCCAGGCTCACTTTTCCGCATGCAATGGTAAGAGTCATTGTCGCCGAGCAAATCTATCGATCATTTAGTCTTTTGAACAATCACCCGTACCATCGTGCCTGATCATATCAATGTCACATAGGGCAACGCCTCATAAGGTGACACACCTGCAATCGGTGGTGCTGGCCTCTTCTTCACCGCAACGCAAAGCACTTCTGCAGCAAGTAGGCATTGAACCTGTGTGTGTTGCTGCCGATATAGATGAGTCTCGCGTTGATAATGAGTCTGCCGCAGATTATGTTCAGCGACTGGCAGTAGATAAGTGTCAGGCAGTGCAGGCACTGCATCCGATTGCAACTGTCATCGGAGCTGACACCACAATATCTATCGCTAACCGTGTGCTTGGGAAAGCGGCTGATTTTCACGAGGCAAGAGAGACTCTGTCACTACTGTCGGGAACACAACACTCGGTACTCACCGGCGTCTGTATAGCGAATGCTTCAGCGCAGAAACAGCTGGTGTGCGAGACGATAGTGGAATTCGGCCCGCTCAGTGATGCCGAAATCCGCGCCTACTGGGAGAGTGGTGAGCCACAGGGTAAGGCCGGGTGTTATGCCATTCAGGGTCTGGGTGCAGTATTTGTCAAGGCGATTCGCGGCTCTTACAGCAACGTGGTTGGGCTGCCGCTGCACGAGGTCGCCACCCTGCTGCAGGGCTTTGGAATCAAAGTGATTAAATAAGCTTTAGAACGAGTTGACTGGTAAAACAAAAAGCACATCGGTGCTCGCAATGGAATGTACACTGGGATTAAACCGCGCTCCCTTGGGCTTACCGGAACAAACGAACTATCATGATGTATGTCTGAAGAAATCCTGATCAATATCACGCCGCAGGAGACGCGCGTCGCCAATGTCGAGAATGGTGTGCTGACGGAGGTGTGCATCGAGCGGCGGTCCAAAAAGACACTGGTCGGCAATATTTATCGTGGCAACGTGGTGCGTGTGCTGCCCGGTATGGATGCCGCATTTGTTGAGATCGGTCTTGATCGTGCGGCATTTTTACATGCCTCAGACCTCGCGGGTGGCACCATTGTTGATGAGAATGGAGAAAAGACGCACAAGCCAATCAGAGAAATGCTGCGCGAGAGCCAGACGCTGTTGGTGCAGGTGATAAAAAATCCGCTGGGTACTAAAGGTGCTCGTTTGACCTCTAATCTGACCGTGCCGTCGAGGTATCTGGTTTACATGCCAGGTGACAGTGCAATTGGCGTATCTGCAAAAATTGAAGATGAAGAAGAGCGTGAGCGTTTACGTGGAATTGTTGAAAAACTGCAGAACTCAGAAGAAAGTGACAACGGCTTTATAGTGCGTACCGCAGCAGAGGGAGTTGATGAAGGAATGCTGGCCGGTGAGGTGGTTTTTCTGAAGAAGCTCTGGGCATCAATACAATTAAAAATACCTTCGGTTAAGGCGGGTGAGCTGGTATACGCAGACTTGCCATTAGTAAAGAGAACGTTGCGCGATCTCGTCGGAGTGACGGTTGGGCGAATTCGCATAGACTCCCGTGAGTCTTTTGTTTCAGCCCAAAGCTTTGCCACAGAATATTTACCGGAGATTGTCGATTGCATTGAACATTACCCCGGTGCACGTCCAATCTTCGACCTGTACGGAGTTGAAGATGAAATTCAAAAAGCGCTTGAACGAAAAGTACTGTTGAAATCTGGCGGCCATCTGGTCTTTGATCAGACCGAATCGATGACCACCATCGATGTCAACACCGGGGCATTTGTTGGACATCGCAATCTGGAAGAGACGATTTTTAAAACCAATCTTGAAGCAGCTCAGGCAATTTGTCGTCAACTGCGGTTGCGTAACCTCGGTGGTATTGTGATTATTGACTTCATCGATATGACTGTCGATGAGCACAAACGTCAGGTCATGCGGGCAATGGAAAAAGCGCTCGATCTGGATCACGCCAAAACTCAGGTTTGTGAGGTGTCTTCGCTTGGGTTGGTAGAGATGACCCGAAAGAGAACGCGCGAGAGTCTTGAGCAAACCTTGTGTTCAGAATGTCCCACCTGCTCGGGGCGTGGACTTTTGCGCACAGCCGAGACAGTCTGTTACGAAATTTCACGGGAAATTATTCGCCAGGTGAGGCAGTTCGATGTCAAATCGCTTACTGTAGTTGCATCCCCAGAGGTAGTTGAAATGTTCCTCGACGAGCAATCTGACTACTTTGCCGAGCTCGAATCTTTTGTAGACAAACCTATTCGATTGCAGGCCGAATCGATGTATAACCGTGACCAGTACGACGTTGTGATTGTATAATCCGGCATAGCTTCCCCCGGTTAAGGCGGGATGCGTCAGCACTGGCCTCGAACACCGCAATCATTAATCATGGAACTCATACAGCCATTTCTAAAAGTATGACAGGAATAGTCACATAGTTTAATGGTAGTTAACGCGCTAGCAAAAACGTGTAAGTGGATGCTTTATCTGCTGGCCGCGCTCTTAATACTAATTGCGTTGCTGGTAGCGAGTGTCCGACTGGCTGTGTTTTATAGCGAAGACTACAGTGACCAGGTGGCGTCAGTTGTCAGCTCTTATGTGGGCAGCCCGGTGGAGATCGGTGAGATCGATCTGGTTTGGAACCGGTTCGACGCCAGTGCCAGTCTTAAAGACGTTCAGATCCGCTCAGCTGATGGCACAGTGACTGTGGTTGAGTTACCACGCATAGAACTGCTGCTTGATGTCCGTGACATACTATTGCAACGCACCCTCAGTGTTCGCAGTGTGCAGTTAAGTAATCTGTCACTTGCTGCCCGCTATGAGGGCCCCGGCAAAATCAGAATGTTGGGTGCAAGTATAAATCCGGATGAACTGGATAACGAGGAAAATCAAAAGGGCCGCGGATCCAGCGCACTTAGCTGGTTATTCAATGCCAGGCGCATATCCATTCTGGATAGTGACCTCACTGTGATAGACGCCGTGATGGATCGTGAGTACCAAATAGAAGATGTGAACATCAGTGTATTTAATGAAGGCGATTTACATCAGGTTCGTATTAGTAATGCGCTGCCCGGTGAGATTGGTGACACCAGTCTGGCTTCCTTTGACTTCACCGGTAAGGCAGACAACATTGATGAATGGGAAGGCAAGTTCTACGTAAATACCGAGGGACTGAACATTGATCAATTGTCTGGATTCCTGCTTGAGTCCTCGCAGCAGTTCAGTGGTCATGCCGGAATGCAGGTGTGGGGAAGCTTTCGTGGTGCGCGCATTAATTCTTTGCGGTTTATCGGTGCCTGTGAAAGCTTAACGTTGCGCCAGTCCTCTGTGGACAATACAAATATTGCCAGCCTTGCTGCAGACGATGTAAAGATCGATTTTGACTGGCAGCGTTTAGAGTCTGGCTGGCAGTTGGGCTTTAACCGTTTTTCAGCGGTACTTGATGGCCAGGAGGTTCAGCTTGATGGTCTCGATATACAGCTTAGCCACGAAGATGAGTCAGGTAAGTATATTACTGTTGCGGGCCCGGATTTTAATCTTCAGTCGCTTGTACCGGCACATGATTACATAGACGCGTTACTTCCCGGTGATGCACCTGTCAGAGCCCATTCGCTGCGGCATGGTCTTTTAAAGGACTGGCATGTGAGCGGGATTGTGAGTGACGAGAAAAATGCCCTGACCGAGCTGCAGGTTACCGCAATTGATCTGGCAGTAGATTCGCTCGATGATTCGCCTGGAATCAGTGGCCTGACCACTGCAGTCGTATTTCAGGATGGTGCGGGGATAATGACTCTTGATAATCAGGACATCACCCTGGCACTGCCTGCACTGTATGAAAAGCCGTTGCCTGTGATTAATGTTGATGGTGATGTTCGCTTTGTTTTGAATCAAGACACTCCGTCAGAAAATACCGAGAAGCCATTTTCGCAGTGGAAGGTAGTGACTGAAGATTTACGGTTGTCGTCAACTGATCTGAATACATCTGCGACATTCAGTTTTACAGGTATGTCGGACGGCTCGCGTCTGCTCGATTCCCGCACCTCTATTTTGAATGCAAATCTTGCGGGACTACACGAGTTTTACCCGGCGCGAATCATACCGCCGAAAACTTTGAACTATATGAAAGTAGCCCTTGTTGGTGGCGATATAGTTGGCGGCAGGGTTGAGGTAAAAGGTGACTTAAACGACTTTTCGCCGTACGACGGGCGTGGTCATTTTTATTCAGAGATCGATATAGCTAATACTACAGTGAAGTTCAACACCAAATGGCCGGCGCTAAAAAATGTAGACGGCAATCTGAGTTTCTCTGCGGCCGCGATGCGTGGGCGGTTGTATCAAGGCAGCATCAGGGAGGCGACATTCAGTGATGCTCGGTTGCATGTTCCAGATATAAAGGCACCGGTTATGGCACTTAAAACCAGCCTGACCGGACCAGTGTCAGATATGCTTGAATTTGCCCAGACTGGACCGTTGGCAAGCCTGATCGGCAGGGCCTTCGGCAACTCAACCGGAAGCGGTACTTCACTTCTTAATCTCGATTTACAAGTACCGATGAAAAAGGAATTGAAAGACCGGCGTTCAATTGACGGTAGCGTTGTACTGAATAACGCGCGGATAAATTCAAAAACATTTGGTGTTGATCTGGAATCTGTTAGCGGGGATGTGCGTTTTAACCCAAGTGGAATTGTCACTGATAGTTTACAGGCCAGCTATCAGGGACGGCCGCTATCGATAAAAGCAATTCAGGAAGTTGTTGAGCCTGGAAAAAAAGTTAACCGCATTCGAATTGGGGGACCGATGGTCGCGGCGCGCGTACTGGAGTCTTATAAGATACCGTTGGTTGAACAGTTTGACGGTGTGTCTAACTGGATTCTCGACATCGATGTCACTAAGACGACTGGTGTAAAAAAGAGACGGATAGAATTTACTGCCACCAGTGATTTATCCGGTACTGCAATTAAGTTTCCGGTACCGCTTAATAAAAATGCTGACGAGCTGCTCGAGGGGAAAATTTATCGGGATTTTGGTGCACCGGAAAAAGACTGGTGGATTGAAATTCCCGGGCTGGTAAAAGTTAGATCACGGGTAGCCGATGGTGGTGGTCTTGAAAGTATGGCCATTGCGATGGGTAATTCAAACAACAGTGTGTTGCCGCGGCGCGGGATTTCTTTAAGCGGAAATTCTCACAGATTAGATGCGCATGGCTGGGTCAAGTGGGCACTGGATTTTCAGTCAAAACGCAAGTCGAGCAAAAACACTGAGCCATTTCCCTTTTTCGCGAAAGTTAATGCTCGGCAAATGACAATCGGTGATCAGGTGTTCAATGACCTTGCCTATACCTCCTACCGTGATGGGTCGCGTCAGATACACCGTTTCGAAAATTCGCTGATCAGTGGTGAGATGGTGTTGGGCCAGCGTCCCTGGCTGGTGCGGCTTGACCGTCTCGACAGGCGACTATTGCTGGCGATCGGCAATGCAGAGATTGCTTCGCGTGCTTCGACGGATTCTGCCGGGGTGACAGATCGGTCATACGACCCACGTGATGTTCCGGCATTAGATGTAAATGTAACAGAATTGATATGGGATAATTGGCGCTTCTCCAGGGTTGCTTTACGGACTGAACCGACAGAACGTGGAATGCGGATCTCTGCCGTGACAGCACGGCAGAACACTATGCGAGTAAGTGGCAGTGGATTCTGGGAGCAGAGCCAAAGCCGCGGTGTGTCTGCCCACGTAACCAAATTAGATTTAACGGCAAGTTTCGATGATTTCGGTCAGGCTATTTCAGATATTGCCGATGTGGAGTCTTTCGCTGCGGGTACTGGTGAAGCAGCGTTGTCTATTCTGTGGCCGAGGCCAGCGTACTCGCCGGACTTACAAACCATGCAAGGCCAGCTGCTGTTTAATTTGCGTAATGGTCGCATTTTGTCGGTGCAACCCGGTGCGAGCAGAATTCTGGGTCTGATTGCGTTGCAGTCTTTGCCAAGAAGGCTGGCAGGTGACTTTCGCGATATTACCGATAACGGTCTCGAATATTCCGGCGTCAGCGGCAATCTGTCTATCGCAAATGGTCAGGCGCAAACTAATGCGATAGCAATGAGTGGCCCGGTTGCGGAAATTTTGATTCAGGGAACCAGCGGCTTTGTTGATAAAACTCATGAGCAGACGATCGACGTTCTGCCTCGAGTCAGTGGTGCGTTACCAATTCTTGGGATTCTGTCTGGCGGCCCGGCGGCAGGTCTTACCGCTCTGCTTGCGGATAATATCTTAAGGGGTATCGGGCTTAACCTCGATGAATTTGGCAGGCGTCGTTATATGCTTACGGGCAGTTGGGAGCAACCGGTTTGGGACGACTTTTAATTCCACTCACCGACACCAGTCAGGTCGCGCTCCGCTCGTCGCATAGTCCCCCGCCTGTGGCCTGTCGCCGCCAAGCTCGCTAAGATCACTCGCTCTAGATTGATCGAATACCGGTTATTTATAGCTGGCAGACAACAGCTTCAGCAATGATTTGGCAGACCTGGTATTTTGCGGCAACAGTGGCGCTCTGGTCTCTTCTCCATCTGGGTTCCCAGTGCTTGTACTTTGATCGGTCTTTTCAAGCGCCTTCCTGCTCTCATTTTGAGCATTACGTACCAGCTGTCTAACCTGTTGCAGGTCGGCACCCGGATAACTTTCACGCAAAGTATTCACGTGGTCGGCAAAGTTGTCGATCAGTTGATTGCGGAATTCCAGATGTGGGTTGGAATCCTGCCCTTTTTTATTCGCCAGGTCTGGCCTCTGCAGCAGTGACTGTAATTCCTGAGCGTTACCACTTTCTCGCAGTAGTTTGCTGACGAAGTGCAGTTGGCGCTTTCTGGCACCATGGGCCTTTATCTCTGCACAGTGCCTGATGGCTTCAAGTACCCCAGGCTCAATAGGCAGGGCTGCGAGTGCTTTTGGTTTCATTTCTACCAACTGGCCTGCGAGCTGAGTTATCTGATGAGCGTTTCGCTTTCGCTGTGACTTACTCTCAGCGTCTTGGTTTTCCGGGCCGTCGTCTTGCGAATCTGACATGTTGTCGGTATCTGGAATATTCTGATTCATAAATGCTAAACGTTGCAGAAAAGTAACAACATAAGTTGACAGGGGTTGTGTATAAAAGTTAATGTTTTACAACATTTGGGGAGTTGTAGCTGCGATAATATTAGTTAACATGGATGTTTGTTATATTTTTACCACAAGGAAGTCCGCCAATCGCTGACAATACAGCGAAGTGCGGCCGATATTGAAACCCCGAGAGCGCAATAGCGCTGGACGAGATACTAATGAATCTAACAAGGCACGCATCAGTCGTCACTGCGCTGGCAGTGTTGTACTCAGGCAACGCCCTTAGCCAATCAAGTCAACTGGGCCAGTCACAATCAACTGTGAAGACAGCTGAAAATGGCAGTGCGGGTATTGCTGCCGGAACCGGATACCAGCTGATCGCCACGGACCAGGTGTCCTTCGGCCCTGGAATTCAAAACGAGTCCCGAAAAGAGCTACTTTTCCAGCTGTCCTCTGTTAACGGTGTTGATGCCGATTCTGGTGAAAGCGAGAAGGTATGGTCTGGTGGACTTGCCTTTGACCGGATTGATTTTCTAAAACCTGATGAAATTGGTATGAAAGACCTGACTGACGGTCTGTCTTATACAGCCAGCATAGAAGTCTCGGGTGTTGAAGATTTCGACAGCCAGTCCGAGTTTGTCAGCAGCAGGCAACTGGGTATTCAATACGGCAGACTGGGGCCTGAAAACTACAGCTCCGTCGACATGGGAATTAGAAGTATCAGTGATGAAACTGTAGAGGGAAGTGGAGAGCTTGCAGAAGGCAAAGAGCTATGGTCGCTCGGGGTAACGACAGGTCGCCGTTTCGCGTTAACCGGGCTGGATGCCAGTGACCCGCTATGGACTGTGTCTTTGCGTGGTCAGATCGATGTTACTGAAAGTAGAAACATTGATGAAGCATTGGAAAAACAGCAGTGGTACTTGTCACCAGGACTACATTGGAGCCGCGATAGCTTCAGACTGACAGCAGATGTACTGATGCCGTTCATGCAGTCTGGTGAAATTGAAGAAGACTCCGACTACCGAATTCGAGCGAAAATTCAGAAACGATTCTAGGCTTACGATTCTGGGATTATCTGATCTGTCTTTTCCATGACTCCGCAAAAGAAACTGGATACTTCCGACTAGAACTTAACGGAATCCCACCCTTCAGGGGTCAGGCTGCCATCACTCAGTAGTATTTTCCGGCTTGCTTTAACCCCGCCGTAGTGCCGCTTTAGATTCGACTGCTGCAGTTTGCCGAATGATGTTCTGAATATTGCATCCTTTGATTGCAACTCGCTGATGTCGCCGAGCATCGCTTTGTCAGTGCCGATCAGTATTTTTTTATATCTGTTCTGGCTTTCATAGTCATCTATCCATTGTCGAATATTTGCGAACTTCGGTTTCATAGAGAAAGAGGTGTCTACAACTACCAGCACTGAACTGGGTTTGTTGCTTTGGTAGAGGTGGATTGCAGTCCACGCAAGGAGGTGCAGCAAAACGAAAACGGAAAATATTTTTAGCAGTTTCATCTGCTACATTTCCGAATTCAGCAGGTTGCCAATTCGGTATGACGCGGACTCGGCACTCGACTCAATGTATGCTCCTTCAGCAAGGCTCGCCATCGACTTGAGGTGTTCGGAAGATAATTCGTAAGCAATCGTGTGGATAGGTATATCCGTCCATTGCATGATTTCGACTACGTCGCCGTACTCCAGTCCTTTGTTGGTTTCACCGTCGGACAGTACAAACACGACCAGTTTATGGTCTGGATTTGTTTTGCTGTAGTCGCTGAGCTCATTGAGTGCAACCAGTACTGCGTCATTGGTTGCAGTGCCGCCAGCTGCACTTAAACCCTCAACAGCACCCATAAATAGTGACTTTTGCTGTACATTGAATGGCCTGATGTAGAGGTCAACATTGACGTCCTGGTTATAAGTCACAAGGCCGATTGAATTGGTAGAACTGATCAGGTCAGATGATTCAATAAGAGCACGTTTCAGATTTTTTAACCGGGTACCATCCATAGAGCCAGAGATATCGGCAACAAACATTGCAGCGATAGGTCTGCCGCCGGATTTTTTATCTTTCCAGATTTTTTGTGCACCCAGTATAGTTGCGCCATTTTCAAGAGAGTAGTTGCTTTTATATTGCGGGTTTTGGCCAAATCCGTAATCGCGAGTACGCGCGCGGTTGTTTTCTATAAATTGTGCAAACAGTGTCAGTACTTCCCGTTCTGCCTTATCGGCTTCCGGTGTTGCATAAAGCGGGCTGTCGTGACGTACACCGAAGGGGACAAATTCATAGTCACCCATGCCTTTAACGTTAACCCATGACTGATGCTCCATCACCAGTGCATCCAATACACCGCTATTAACTGCAGCATCTCGCATTTGCAGGGTCGTTTGCGCAACGAATGGCACGCCTTGCTGGAAAGCTTCGAACGCGCTTGCGACATCAGGTGCCAGAAACTCGGTTTCGTCTCCTTCAGCAAATGCATTGAGAACAGTTAACAGAAAATTAAGACCGGTGCTTGATTGGTATGGGTTGGTGTAACCCATGGAAAACGAACCACTGGTTACTGCATTGAGAAGTTTTTGAACATCCAGTTCGTTGTTTGTTGTGATCTCGTTTTTTTTGGATTTCCTGACAATTACACCCGCAGTATTCGGTGCAGTTACTTCTGCGATTTGGGTGACATTTATGCCCTGAGCAGACAGCATGTCGCCCCATAGGTGATTACTTGGTGAGAACGCATCGGGTACATATCGTTGCGCCAGAATGAATTGTGCACCCAGTCCGGAGGCAATTTTTCGTATCCCTATTTGTGCGGTCTTACCGTTACTGATCTGGATCTTTTCGCGATTAAACAGATCTGCCATCTCAAGGTAAAAGCCGTCCCGTTGTTTGCCGGCTTTTTCTGATGAAGTGAATATTTCAACAGCCTCAACCTGAGTGGAATCATTGGCAGCGAGTGTCATTGGATATTCGTTAATGCCCGGCAGAATTGACAACAGATTAGTTTGTGTCAGCTGTATATTGGCGCGGTAGGTATTTTCTTTTTGGCTGAAAGCTACTTTTTTATCGAGAATATTACTCAGTTGTTCCAATGCTTCATCTTTACTGTCTACGCTGCCTGGTCCGCAGCTGAAAAGACTCACTGATACGAATGCAATTGATAGCAGTGACGCTATAGTTTTCCTGTTAATCTGATTTCTCATGTCTCTCCTGTTACCCCATTAACTGCTTTGTTGTCTGGCAATGTCTGCCAGATCGTTAAGTCGTGACAAGGTTTCTTTGCGTTCGAACTTACCGATCTCCTCAATGTTGGCAACTTCAATAGAGGTATCCGTAAGAGCCTGGAACAATTCTTTGTTGGAGTCGATCAGTTTGTGCAGACGAGTGTTTTGTTCTGCCAGTTGCCGGTGTTTATCTTCGGCTGAACCCTGTCTTTTTAAACTTTCAATCGTATGGCCAATCCCCACCATGTCAGATAGATTTTGCAAGGCCTGATTCTGTACTCGTCTGGCGGCATTCAGGTAAGTGGAGGCGCTCAGGTTTTTACCAGAAAAGCGATTGGCTATAACTTCATGGAAGTCTTTCAGCAGGCTATTTAGTGTTTTTGCCTGCCTGGCGCCTTCTTCGATGCTGAGGTCGTTGAGGCCTTTTTTCAGGCTGGACAATCTGCTCAGCATCTCATCGTGGTCTCTTTGCTCCAGCTCCTGCAGCTCGCGGACGGCGTCGATATCAACGTATCCAAACCATCGGTAGCACAGAGGTACTGAAATAATGCCTGCAATACAGATGACGGCGTAGACGACTGCCGCCCACAATTCGGGTCTGAACCACCAGTAGAAAGCTGCGTAAAGTACGACAGAGATAGCGACAGCAACGGCTAAAACTGCTTTCACGACTCGGCCTCCTTTAAATCAATGTACGTTGATGCGTATTGTACCGCGACTCTCGCAATTGCACTGCATCAAAGAGACATAAGGTCGTTCTGGAAAATATCAATGGGGCGTGTGGACCGAATGCCGAAAACAGCGATGTTCAGGACAGATCACTGGCCGGCGCAGGCTTTATCGGTTGGCACTAAAGTCGGTGATTTGCAGGCGTGCAGTCAATTTGCCATTTTTGTAGTGTTCAAACTGCACCGGTATTGGCAGCTTGTCCGGGCCAATGGCCGCAAACCAGGTAATGATATTGCGCTTGTTGTTGCCACTGCTCAATCGATCAATGCGTGTGGCGGTGAGTGTGCCGATATCAGTTTTTAGCTTGACCTGTCCTTTTGACGCAAAGCTAAATGTTTGAGCGCCGCGCCCATCCACTGCGTTGATGCTGAAAGTTTCAATCTCTGGCTGTTCTCGCAATTTCTGCATTAGTGCGAGCGTCATTGAAACACGGTCTACAGCAGTGGCATCGATAGCCATGCGCTTAACACCGTTATTGCGAACGATTGTCGCTTCGCCTTTCTTGCGGTTGTACATCGATGTGTAGTTTCGGTCTTTGTCGCCGAAGTTAATGTAAGTGTACTTGTTCGACAAAAATGGCGGGATCAGGGACGGAAGCTCTGCCACTTCTTTTATTTTGCCTTTATCAGTGAAACTGAAAACACCCGAAGGCTTGGTTTCCAGTATCAGCTGGTAATGATCCTCTTTCTTTTCAAGTTTGAGCTGCGCTTTACCGGCAGTGATGTAATTGTTCTCAACAGTATAAGTTATGGTAAACGCAGGCATAGAACCTGTTGCAGCAGACAATGCTGACAGGCTATGCAGCACGGTAGTACACAGGATCAGGCAGCCGGCTAAGTGTTTGGGTGAAATTATCGCCATAGGGTTAGATTAGTTGCTTTGAGCTGCACAAAGCCTGAATTACTCTGGTCTCCATTAGCGGCAGTTGTAGAATTGTGAAAGCACTCGCTTATCCAGAATACTGTGCGGTTTATGACAGGTATTTATTGTGACCTCGTCCAATCTGGTGTCAGTGGCGTAGGCCAATGGTCCGGTAATTTAGCCTTGGTAATGTAACCCGGTAGTCTAGCCAGTAGTTTAGTGACCAGTAGTTTAGTGATAATAGTAGGTCAGGGGATAATTGAGCACTTGGCCGTGTATTTTTACGTGATTATTCTGACACGTTAAGCTGCGGTTAAAAAAATGCTGCACCACCGTTGGCAATACACGGTGCTCGGTAGCTAATACCCGGTCTGCCAGGGCTGATTCTGTGTCTCCTGCCAGTACAGGCACTATACCGCGTGCGATTACCGGGCCACCGTCAAGCGCCTCATTAACAAAGTGCACGCTACAGCCGTGCCATTTATCTCCGCACTCGAGCGCTTTAGCGTGTGTGTCGAGGCCCGGATGTTTTGGCAGCAGTGACGGATGAATATTTATCAGTCTGCCCACGTAATGGTCGGTAAACCGGGCAGTTAAGCGGCGCATGAAGCCTGCCAGCAGAACCATGTCTGGTTGTCCGTTTTGATCAATTTTATTGACCAGCTCAGCTTCAAATTCGGATCTGGTGGCAAAATCTCTGTGATTCACAATGGTTGCAGGAATGCCGTTCTGCTGTGCGTAGTCCAGTCCGGCTGCATCTTCGTTGTTGCTGATTACATGGGAGATTTGTGCTTTGATTGATCCGTCAATGCAGGCGCGATGGATTGCCTGCATATTGGATCCGCGGCCTGAGATAAGCACTGCAATTTTAGGAATTGTCATATTCTCGGATGAGTTCAGTGGCTACATCCACCACTTGTGCGTCCAATTGATGTTAAATGCCTGGTGATGTTAAATGCCTGGTGCTCAGATCCAGTGTACTGCCGCATCGCGATTGTTATTTGTGGTGACTTCACCGATTACCACTGGTTGTTCACCACTTGCCGCAAGGGAATCGAGCGCTGCCTGTTGTTCCGCTGCAGGTACGATCACTGCCATGCCAATGCCGCAGTTAAATGTGCGCAGCATTTCATCGTCTGCAATATTGCCGTTAGTCTGCAGCCAATTGAAAATTTCAGGTTGCTGCCAGCTGCTCTTGTCAATCGCGGCCATTGTGTTATTGGGTAGTGAGCGCGGAATATTCTCGGTCAAGCCGCCGCCAGTGATGTGAGCGAGTGTCTTGACAGGTACATCGTCTAACAGTTTGAGCAGTGGTTTGACATAGATCCGGGTCGGTTGCATCAGGCTTTTCGCTATCGATTGCTGGTCTTTAGGGTCTGCGATACCACCCATGGTTGCCTGGATGTCAGCGCCGCTTGTAGTAATCACTTTACGGATTAAAGAATAACCGTTCGAGTGAAAGCCGGACGAGGCGAGGCCGATTATGCAGTCGCCTGCGACCACATTGGACTTGTCGAGAATTTTTTTCTTTTCAACGATACCGACAGCAAAACCTGCGAGGTCGTAGTCGTCGCTGTCGTACATGCCGGGCATCTCTGCAGTCTCGCCACCAATAAGTGCGGCACCAGCCTGTACGCAACCATCTGCGATGCCTGCAATAATTTGTCTGGACTTTTGAACATCCAGTTTTCCACAGGCATAGTAATCGAGGAAGAATAATGGCTCAGCGCCACAGACGATGATGTCGTTGACGCACATCGCAACCAGGTCTGTGCCAATGCCCGCATGATCGTTCAGCAGGTTGGCGAGCATGAGCTTGGTGCCAACCCCGTCCGCACCGGATACCAGCACTGGTTGTTCGTAGTCGTTTGCCGGCAGCTCGAACAAACCGCCAAAACCACCAATTCCGCCGAGTACCCCGGGGCGCATCGTTCGCTTGATATCAGGTTTGATCGACTCGACCAGTTGATTGCCGGCATCGATGTCGACCCCGGCATCCCGGTAGCTCAATCCCTGGCTTCGGCTGTTGTGACCGGAATCCGGTGTTTCGCCCCTAGGTGTTTCGCGAGGACCCGCTATTTCATTGGGATGCGCCGTTTCCCGGGGAGGTGAATCATTGCTTGTCATGGAATTGAATGTCAGTGCAGAGGTAATCAGGTCGATTTTACTATGTGGCGAGTGACTGGGTTACAATTCTTGCGATAGATAATATTTAAGGTGAGTTCATGCAGTCTTCCGCTTTGCCGCGCCGTGCGGCCATTGGTCGGAAAACACTCAGTGCGAGAGTCACTAGCTGGCTTTTCCTGGTGCTGATTACCGGCATTTGCGCAGTGCAGCAAACTCAGGCCCAGTCTTTGGGTCAGTCCCAGACTGGCAGTGACTTCAGAGTTGAGGTGCAGGTGGTCAATCAGAGTAACAGAGAGCGCAGCAGCGCCTACTGGCTCGCGTTCGACCGGGTCCTGCGTCAACAGGTTGAGACAAGGTTACCGCTTGAGCCGTTCCAGCGTGAAGAGTTGTTGGAGGATCCTTCGCGGTTTGTGCAGAGCTTTCGCTATCGGAGGTTCGACCCGACGCTGGACAATACGCTTCTGGCCACTCGCAGTGTGCGCGAAGGAACGCCGCCAACGGCTGTGATCGCAGTGGCTTTTCCAACCGATCTTGCGGCGATAATCCAGCAACAACTGATCCCTGTAGTGGAAGAGCAGGAAGTGACCACCATTCTGCCGGTCATTGCGCTGGTAGCTGTGGAGCAACAGGGCAGTCAGTTTATTATTGGTGGTGATCGTGGCAAGAAGTTTCAGGCACGCGCTATGCAACTGGCTGCGGCAAATAATCTTCAATTGCAGTTCCCCGAACTTACCCCGGAAGACCTTCAACTAATCAGTGCTGAAGACATCTTTAGCACTAATACTGATCGCATTAATAATTTTATATCGCGCTATGAAGGCAATGATCTTCTTACCGGTGCGTTGTATAGATTGTCTTCAAGCACATGGCAGTCTGACTGGACTTTTAGCGGTCGTGAGAAACAAGCTCAGTCATTTGCATTGACGACAGCCACGCTGGATGAAGCACTCATTTCTGCAATGACGCAATTGAACTCCAGCTCGAGTGGTGGGTTTTTATCTTCCGATGGATCGGCAGACAGCTATAGTCGTGCTGGTGTTGCAATACGAGTAGAAAACATTCGATCTTTAGCGGACTATGACAACGTACTTGCGGCATTGCGCAGACTAGACAGCGGTGTTGTCACAGAGACACTGGATGTTGAATCCATGGTGTTTAGAGCGTCCGAGCAAGGCGCGCTGACTGTGCGTGATTCGTTAATAAACAGCCGAAGCTTTGAAGTCATTAATGCTGACGAGTTTGCAGGTGAGCTTAGTTTTCGGTACCTGGCTCAATAGTGACGTTCTGATAGTGTCTACTCGCAGGCAACTTCCACTGCCACTGTCACCTTTGCTGGTTCCCACATACGATAACTATTATCGAGGCGATAATGGGCTGGCAGTAGATTTGTTGCAGCGCTTTCGTGAGACCACCGATGCCAGTCAACTTTACTTATGGGGGCCTGCACGCTGTGGCAAAACCCATCTTTTACTGGCGGCACACAATGAATTTGCAGCAAGCGCTGATAATTCTTTTTATGCTTCTTTAAAAGATCAGACACTGTCGGTAAACCTGTTAGAGGCGCTTGACAGTTATTCATTGGTAGCACTTGACGATATTGATCATGTAGTGGGTAACAGTGATTGGGAGCGTGCGATTTTTAACCTGATTAATTTCAGCCGCGAACGGTCAGGAAAAATTATTTTTGCTGCCTCTTCAGCACCTGCGTTTGCCGGATGGTCGTTAGCTGATCTCGAATCACGTTTGGGTTGGGGGCCGGTGTTCAAACTGGAATCGTTGAGTGATGTGGATATCAGGGAGGTTTTCTTGCAGGCAGTTGACAAAAAAGGTCTGGAGATGCCTGGTGAAACCGTGGATTATTTATTAAAGCGACACAAGCGTGATGTTTCAAGCCTGCTTGAAACTGTTGCATTACTTGATCGCGAATCCTTAGCTGCTGGTCGGGCGCGAATTACGATACCGTTCCTTAAGTCTTGTCTTGCGTTAAACACCAGTGGTTAGCGTTTTCATCCTGAAATACCAATAATAAAAACGATAAATGTAGGGTGATAAGCTTACTTCAACAACAGGCGATTATTCAGGGTGTGGTGTCGTTGTCGGGCGGTGCTTCGTTTGCTGCGATTTTTTTATACTTCGAATAATAAGCACTGCCAAAAAACCACACTATGCTGAGTGCCACCAACACAATGCCAAGCCAGGGCTTTTCTGTTCTGTGTATCGCCGCATCGACCCCAAAAGCAAAGTAGGGCAGTGCCAGAAAGCCGGACCATGAATGTGTGTACACTCGTCCGTGTAGCATTCCTCTCAAGGGCAGTAACAGTGGCAGCAGGCTGATCGCAAGTGCAATGCTTTTTGGAATTTGTGGTGGTGCGAGTTTGATGATCCACAACATCAGAAATGCCATCGTGCCAAAGTAGCCGACCAATGCCAGTACTCGCGTGACCGTTACGCGGGCTGCGATATTTGTACGAGATCTTCTCGGATCGGTGTCATTTACAGGAGAGCTACTCACGAGAGTTTTGCAGCGATAGTTGCAACCCGCACCCCTAAGGATGTGCAAAGGCTTTTTTCGTGCTTGTCCATTGGCTGCCTGACACTTTCATCTGCTACGTGACTTGCACCATAGGGTGTTCCACCGCGCTCGGTTTTTGACAACGACGCTTCTGTGTATGGCAAGCCGACCATGATCATGCCGTGGTGTAGCAGCGGTAACATCATAGTGAATAAAGTGCTTTCCTGTCCGCCATGCATTGTTGATGATGAGGTGAATACGGCGGCCGGTTTATCGACTAAATCGCCGCTTAGCCAGATATCACTGGTTGAATCAAAAAAGTATTTTAAAGGTGCCGCCATGTTACCGAAGCGGGTGGGGCTGCCAACGATGAGTCCGTCTGCGCTGCGAAGTTCTTCCTTACTGATAATGGGGGCGTCTGTTTTATCTGTATCGGATTGCGGTGGCTGATCCGGACTGGGGATTTCTGCGACCGTTCGGACTATTGCATCGCAACCTGCCACTGAGCTGACACCTCTGCCAATCTGATTAGCCATGCGACGTGTGCTGCCATCACGACTGTAGTAAAGGATGACTATAGTTGCCATTGAGTGGTCACGTGTTAGTGCGGATTACTGGTATGATCGAACTTGATTTTTTTGACTACACGTCGAGCAAGTCGATGATGTTATCTAAGGGTCGTCCAATTGCAGCTTCACCATTGAATCTGACTACCGGTCTCTCTAATAAAGCAGGGTGTTCGACCAGTGCATCAATCAATTGATCGGGTGTTAAAGATTCGTCGCCAAGATTCAGCTCTTTGAATTTTGCGTCCCCCTGGCGCATTATTTCGCGAGGCTTGAGTTGCAGTTCAAGCAGGATTTCAGTAACGGTTTGTTTGTCTGGTGGTGTTTTTAAATATTCGATCTTTACCACTTCGATGTCCAGGCTCTCAAGATACTCGAGCGCAGCACGGCTCTTAGAGCAGCGCGGGTTGTGATATATGGTGGCCTTGTCTGCCATGGATTCGTACGTTTTATCGAAAGTATGAACCTGAATTGTAGCACCGGTCCGGTCCGTGCAACGTCGGCAACACAGGATCTTTTAGTTGCCAAAAAGCCATCGAAATAGTGACGGCGTTGGCAAAAACTCTGTGCTCTACATCTAACTCGGCAATGGCCGCGTCAGTTTGTAAGAGTAGGTGTTTTTTCCGCTACCAGTGCAAGAACCAGGCAGACAATTCATGAGTGCAAACGGCGCGTTATTTATAGACGACAACCCGGCCCCGGGTCCGGGATTGGCAGATCCTGCAACCGGTAAGCTGGCGTTGGCACCTGTTCTCGACGGGTTGCTGGCTGATGGTCTGATCTCGCCTGAGAATCACCAGATCCTGACGTCTGTGCGCACCAGTCTTGGCCAGACCGAAAAAAGCGCACTTCAGGTTATTGCTGACAGTGGTTGGGATAATCAGCTGCAACCGGGCCAGAAGCTAAACATCCATGCGCTGATGGGTTGGCTTTCGCATAAAACCGGTGTCCCAATCAGAAAAATCGATCCGCTGAATACTGATGTTCAATCATGTACCGCAGTTATGTCGCTGGCTTATGCCAAGCGCTTTCAGATCATTGCGCTCGACGTGTCACCCACTAGTGTGGTGATCGGTACCAGTGAGCCGTTTGATGAAAGCTGGGAGTATGAGCTTGCAAAGGTATTGCAGAAGGACATAGTCAGGGTGTTGGTTGGTCCTGATGATATTAATCGCTACCTGCATGAGTTCTATTCGGTTTCAAAATCAGTACTCGGTGCGAAGAAAGATCAGCAATCTTCGCAGGCGCCCTCTGGTGGTGTTCAAAACCTTGAGCAGATGATGGAGCTTGGTCGTAGCGGCAAGCTTGATGTAGATGATCAGCATGTCGTTAATATTGTTGATTGGTTGCTGCAGTATGCGTTTGAACAACGTGCCAGTGATATCCACCTGGAGCCTGGAAGAGAAGATAGTACGGTACGTTTCCGTATTGATGGCGTATTGCATCAGGTCTATGAAGTTCCGGCCACTGTTATGGCTGCGATTACCAGTCGAATAAAAATTCTTGGTCGGATGGATGTCGCAGAGAAGCGTCGGCCCCAGGATGGAAGGCTAAAAACGCGCAACGAAGACGGCCGTGAGGTGGAGCTTCGTTTATCTACAATGCCAACAGCGTTTGGCGAAAAACTGGTTATGCGGGTATTCGATCCGGATGTGCTTTTGAAAAAACCGGTGGATCTGGGCTTTACTACTGATGAGCAAAATATCTGGGAAAGTATGCTGGCGCAGCCAAACGGAATTATTCTGGTAACCGGACCTACCGGATCAGGTAAAACCACAACGCTATATACGAGTCTGCAGGAATTGGCTACACCGCAGGTCAATCTTTGTACGATAGAAGATCCCATAGAACTAATAGTACCTGCGTTTAATCAGATGCAAGTGCAGTCGAATATCGATCTGGACTTTGCAACCGGTGTAAGAACGCTGTTAAGACAAGATCCCGATATCATTATGATTGGTGAGATTCGTGATGTGGAAACTGCGCAGATGGCTATTCAGGCTGCACTCACAGGTCACCTTGTGATTAGTACATTGCACACTAACGATGCACCATCTGCTATTACACGGCTACTTGAGCTCGGCATTCCTTATTATCTGCTGCGCAATTCGTTGATTGGTGTTATCGCACAGCGGCTGGTGCGTACGCTTTGCCCGAGCTGTGCTGTCACCGCACCTGTCAATGTTGAAGACTGGAATGGTTTGGTTACTCCTTGTGGAATACCGGCCCCGGATGTTGTACATGTTCAGGGCGGTTGTGAGGAGTGCAGGGATACCGGCTATAAGGGCCGCATAGGTTTATACGAAATAATGCAGTTAACTACGGGTGTGAAAAAAATGATCCTGCCAGACTCTGATATTGGCCTGTTAAGAGATCAGGCAGTTAAAGACGGTATGGAACCACTGAGAGTTAGTGGAGCGCGCAAAGTAGCTGCGGGAGTTACTACTATGGCTGAAATTCTACGCGTAGCTCCTCCTCCGATGGACTACTGAGTGTACTGTCGGGTCACCGTTATTATGGTTAAGTTTGTAACGCGGTGATGAACTGATCATCACCGACTTTGATAATGTCGCCGGCAACTATTTTTTTGCGCTTTCGGGTTTCGACTTCTCCGTTAACGTAAACCATTTCCTCTTCAATCATTTTTTTTGCCTCCCCGCCGCTTTGCGCGAGGCCTTCAAATTTAATTAACTTGAAAAGCTCAACAGGCTCTTTGTTGAGTGCAACTTTGCGCATGAATACTCATCGTTTGAAGTGGTTAGTGATACGAGTGTAGCGTAATTTGCGCGCGAATAGACACTTGTTGAATAGCATGTTTCGATTGTATCGATTAGAATTCGAGCTCCTCTTAAATAACTAATCGAGGATTGTTATGCCAAATGGATCCTGTCTTTGTGGCGCAGTGACTTATGAAGCTGCCGAACCGCTGGAAAATTTCATTCATTGCCATTGCTCTATGTGCCGCAAAATTCACGGCACACCGTTCGGTAGTTATGTAAGAAGCAGGCAGGTGACTTTTAAGACTGGTGAGGACCGTATTGCACGATACGAATCATCACCCGGTTTTTTCAGATGTTTTTGTGATCAGTGTGGTTCCATATTGCCTGAGAATGTCGACACTGCGGAATATTATTTTGTACCTGCGGGTAGTCTTGATGATGCCATCACTGCACGCCCGGAAAAACACATATTTGCAGGTTCTAAAGCAGACTGGTATCAAATAACCGATCCACTTCCTCAAATGCAGGAGTACGATTCAATAGCTATGGAACAGGGCCTGGAATCTATAGAGCAGGCTGATAGAAGTGGCACTGATAAAAATTATGTGTCCGGCAGTTGCCTGTGTGGTCAGGTGGCTTTCAGATACAAAGCGGGCAGCGCTAAGTTAATGATGTTGTGTCACTGCAGTCGCTGTCGAAAAGTTAAAGGTGCAGCGCACGCATCGAATGTGTTTGTGAAACCAGATGACTTTGAATGGATTAAAGGTGAAGAACAGGTGGTAGTCTACGACCTGCCAGAGGCTGAGCGTTTTGGTAACAGTTTTTGTAAGCACTGTGGTTCATCTGCACCAAGGCAATCTGCTAATTCACCGATGGTGAATATACCGGCTGGTGCGCTTGACGATGCTCCGGGCATTGAGCCTAAATGCCATATCTTTGTCGGCTCAAAGGCAGACTGGTTTGAGGTAACTGGCGAGACACCGCAGCATGATGAAATGCCTCCGACCTAATTTCATGTATTAACTGTAGACATAAAAAACGGGACCTGTGTGGTCCCGTTTTGGCAGATCGTTTTGATAAGAAGCTCAGCTTGCGATTGCTTTTTCAAACAATGGCTCAATGGCCCTGGCAGAGGTCTGGGCAACCACCCGGTCGATCTCCTTGCCATCTTTAAACATGACAAGCGTGGAGCGTCTTCTGATTTTCAGATCTTTGGTGATCTGATCATCTCTGTACGTATCCCAGTCAACTCGGAAAACGGTCACAACCTGGTACTTCTCGTTAGCGTCGATCAGTGCACTCACGGTGCGCTCTTGAACTCGGCAGGTACCTCACCAGGATGCTGCGAAATCCAGCATGAAAGGCTCACCACTCTCGAGGGCTTTCTGATAAGCCTCTTTGGTGAATTCCACCTGACTGCTGCCACCGGCCCAAACGGGAGAAGTGGCAAGAGCTAGTGTGGAAAGAGCCAAAAATTGGCGTCTTTTCATAGCGTATTTATCCTTAAAATTGGGAGTTGAGAATTAGTATCTCAAGAATATCAGACGTTCGGAATGGGAAGAAGTTCCGCGCATTTGATGAGAAAGTGTCTGGAATCAGTCAGTTGTGGTAACGATCTGAATCAGTCTGATGACAATGCAACTCTCTGAGTCTGGACTTACCCGGCAAATGCTTTTTCCATCACGAACGTCCCTGGCCGGCTGTTCGAGCCTTCGGTGAGGCCGAAATTTTCACAGATTGCTTTCATGTCCTTATTCAGCCCCATCGAGCCACAGATCATTACGCGATCGGTTTGCGGGTTAATTGGTGCTACGCCAAGTTCTTCGAACATCTGACCACTATTGATCAGTTGGGTAATGCGTCCCTGAGGGGTAAATTCTTCCTGGGTGATAGTCGGGTAGTAGCGCACTCTGGATGCTGCCAGTTCACCAACCAGCGGGTCCTGTGGCAGGCTTTCGATAAGCTCCTGACTGTAGCCCAGCTCTTTAACTTGTCGGCAGGTGTGGGTCAGGATAATTTCGTCAAAGCGCTCATACAGATCCGGGTCGCGTATCAGAGACGCAAAAGGGGCAATGCCAGTACCAGTGGCGAATAAATATAAGCGCTTGCCAGGGAGCAATGCATCGAGCACCAGGGTTCCGACTGGTTTGAGTTGCACCACAATTTTGTCGCCGACTTTAATTTTTTGCAGTCGCGAGGTGAGCGGACCGTCCTGAACTTTGATGGAGTAAAATTCCAGCTCGTCGTCCCACGAAGGACTTGCGATCGAGTAGGCGCGCTTGAGTGGCTTTTTAGTGTCATCGGGCAGGCCGATCATTGTAAACTCGCCTGATCTGAAGCGCAGACTCGGTGGACGAGTGACTCGAAACGAAAACAGGTTGTCGTTCCAGTGTTTTACTGCGGTAACTGTTTGCGTGTCGGGTGTAGTTTGGGCTTGCGAATTCATCTTATTTTTTTGTGTAATTATCTCTAATGGAGGTAATTGTATGGTCGGTTCACCGGTTTTTACAGTCCTGAAGCCTGGTCTTTGGCCAGAATTGTCAACTGTTCAACACACAAGGCCAAATATGCAACATTGTTTCGGCGAGGGAGTTTGATCATGAAAATTGAACTGGCGTTTGGACAGACTGGTCTTGAAGTTGATCTGCCTGCGCAGGCGAATGCATCGATCTTGAGAAAACCTGCAATGGATGCTGTACGACCGGCAGCGGAGGTTATTCAACATGCACTGGAGCACCCTGTCGGGGCTGATGACTTGTCTGTGCTTGCCGCAGGTGCCAGGACAGCCTGTATTTTAATCTGCGATATCACGCGCCCGGTGCCAAACGGTGACTTTCTGCAACCACTTATCCGCAGGCTTGTTGATGCCGGTGTACCGGCAACAGGAATTACTGTGCTGGTTGCTACGGGACTGCACCGACCTAACCTTGATGAGGAGCTTGCTGAACTAATCGGTGATCCGTGGGTGCAGCAAAACGTGCGGGTTGAGAATCACTACGCCCGTGATGAAAGTAGTTGTGTACATCTGGGTGTGACAGAAAAGCACTCAGTACCAGTAGGTTTGAATAAGCTGTTCGTAGATGCGGATATAAAAATTGCCACTGGGTTGGTTGAGCCACACTTTATGGCGGGTTATTCCGGTGGTCGCAAGGTGATAGCACCGGGTGTTGCCCACCATGAAACGATACGTACGTTTCATAGCGCACGCTTCATGGAACACCCACTGGCTACTTCCTGCGTGCTTGATGGCAACCCGTTACACGATACGCAACTTGAAATTATTCGTATGTTGAACGGACCCGTACTAAGCCTTAATACAGTGCTTGATGAACACCGCAACCTGGTGCATGCAACGTTTGGTGAAGTAATTGAAAGCCACCTGCAGGCGGTTGAGTTTGCCCGTGCAAGTTGCGAATTAAATGTTGGCAGGAAGTACAAGACTATACTGACATCATCTGCCGGCTACCCGCTGGATAAAACCTACTATCAAACCGTCAAAGGCATGGTGACGCCGCTCGGTATTCTTGAAGATGGCGGTGACTTAATTATAGTTTCAGAGTGCTCGGAAGGATTTGGCTCTGAAGAGTTTTGCGAAGCGCAAAAGCGGCTTGTCGAGTTGGGGCCGGAAGGATTTCTAAACTCTATTGCTGACAAATCTCTGGCAGATGTTGATGAATGGCAAACCGAAATGCAGCTCAAGCCAATGCGAGTTGGAAAAA
>CAYPDN010000017.1:22843-25349 GCA_964409445.1 uncultured Granulosicoccaceae bacterium | reverse complement strand
TATTCCACCAGTTGGATTTGTCTGATACAAAATACAGCACACCATCCGGGCTCCATTGTGGCTGCACAACAGATTCAGCATGCCCACCGGCCACCACATGGGGATTGATTATATTTGAAGCCTGACAATCAGCTTGCCATAGTGATGTGGCATCCCATGGCATATTGGGATGCATCCATGATATCCAGCACAGACGGCTACCGTCGGCCGACAGACACGGCGACGCATAAAAATCCTGCCCCTGATGAACCGTGCTGATGGCACCGCTTGCAATATCAATTAGTACAAGGCTGTTTTGCGGTTCTCCGTGTGACTCAGAGTGCTGTTCGGCTACAGCAATCAACACCGCTTCTGCTTCATTAAACGCAAGGTCTGCAAAGCGACAGTTAGATAAATCAGTTAATTGACTAATATTTTTTTCTGAATCAACTTTATATATTTGTTGATCTTCGTTGTTAACAAAAAATATCCCCGCTGGTGTCGGCAGATAACACGCACCTCCATATTCGTGAACTCGGGTTCTACAGCTATATTCGGCCGGAATAATCTCATCGCTGTCACCGCTTTCGTTCTGTCTGACAATAACCGTTCGGCCTTGCTCCTGCGGACGCGATTCAAGCCAGTAAACCGATCCATTGAACAACCTGGTCTCGGCAAGACCGATGGTACCGGCGGTCATCAATTTTGTTGTAATTTCAGAGGACCATGAACCAAAAGGTGCGATTTTTTTCATAGATAATTAGAACTGCAGCATTAGGTATTAAGGTCAGATCGAAACGACAACTGTGCTGCTGTTAAGTCTATAGCCCGATGGATGCGTTACAAAAGATCACGCCTAAAACTACTAGCTGTGAGATGCACCACTGTTAACAAATTCACGCCAGGCTTTGAGCTCAGCAAGCATTTCATCACGGGCCACACGCCGATCCGGCGCTTCATCATCAAAATTTGCCTCAATAGTGACAGTCTTTGATGAAATACTCAGAGAGTGCGCATTGCCATGAAACTCCGATTGCACGCCTTCGTTTTCGAGCAATGCAATTAAATCACTGACGACCTGAACTGCACCCTGCAGATCAGTCTGGATAAATGTCGCCAGCCTCTCATCTTCTCCACGCACACAGGGATTGCCCTCTTCATCATGATAAAATTCGAGGTCCGACATAGTCACTAATTACCTTCTGTAAACAGGAAAAGCTGTATTGATCCCACCTCGATTGGTGGTATAGCCCTGAATATCAAAACCATGTCCCGATGGCCCCTGCCATTTTGGTCCTTCTTTACTGGAATTTTTGTAGGCACTAAGCACAGCCTCTGTGACATCATTAACACTCATGCTATCGGGAAAGAAGCTTGAGAACTTCTCCTTCCACTGGTTGCCGTCGCGCACCGCAATAGTCGCGGTATAGACACCCACACTGTTTGGTTTGTCTCGTATCCTCACTATTTTGGCACCATCTGCATCAACGCCACCAGGACGCGAATGATAGCCTACTGGCTTGTTACGCTTATTGATCTCGCCTTCAAAGATATGGTGCAGGTTTATTTCCGGCGAGGTGTTCGACCACTTACTGCCCGATCGATAAGCTGCAGGCTGACCTTGCACAGAGCTGGTATTACTGGAAGAGGTTTGGCGATTAGTTTGGCTTTGGCTGCTGCTGTCGCTGGTACCCGTCAGTGCCTCAAGATCAATTCCAAACTTTTCAAGGTTTACACCCAGTGCCATCAATACCGCGGCAAGTATCGGAAGAGCAACCTTTTTATTCAGCATATCGGACCAGTGCTCTTAACGAGCAAATCAAAACGGGAGGACCACCCGCCGCAATACAGCAGGGTGTTATTCGTAATACTAGTGCCTAATCGCCAGCGAGACTACCAGCGACATCCTCGTCGCAAAAATGTTTTACCAGCAACTAATTGGTAGCGGATGAAACTAGCCGCTGATGGACCCAACCGATTTTACCAGAAGTACCATAAGCACCAACATGCACCCATTTACCCTCGCGCTTAAATTCCATCAACTCCTGGCCCTGCTCCAGCGTCAATACGATCGGGTGATCTATTGAAGGACCATCTCGAAGGTTAACTTTGTCTTTAGATACTACCAGGATTTCGTTACTAAGCTCACCGGTGGTGGCGACCATAACCGCATCGACCTCGGTTGACTTTGCCACCGCTTCCACAGGCGGTTTGGATGAAGTAAGAATGGTCTCTGCCAAATTCACTTGTTCGTTTCTGCTGGAGGATTTTGCCTGCTCGGTCATGGCGACCAGATCGCCGGCAGCCTGAGCTGGAGCCATAGGTTCCGCAACTTCACCTGCCGAGGCAACAGCAACAACCTCTGTCGCTTCAGTTTCCTTAACTACAGTTGCATTGGAATTTGCTGACGCCACTGCAGTTGCCACCGGAGTAACGACTGCTTTTGTTTGCTGCACCGCAGCAGCCGCGCTGGTTGTCACACTGGTCGCGTCATTACCATCATTTTGTGGACCATCATTTTGTGGCA
>CAYPDN010000017.1:11247-22743 GCA_964409445.1 uncultured Granulosicoccaceae bacterium | reverse complement strand
GCCATCTGAGCATTCGCCATCTGATCATTCGCCATCTGGCCATTAGCCATCTGAGCATTCGCCATCTGATCCGGGAACCTCTCCGTAAAGCTCTCCAGCAGCTGACCGCCGAATACCCCTAATCCTATGAACACAACACCCGTGATGCCCAAAATTATCTTTAACATGGTTGCCTCTTGCCGCTCATAAATAATGGTTTGAGGGGTCCTGCGATTGGCAACACCGCACCACCCCTACGATACTGTAAACGACAGCGCGCCGGTGATTCGGAAACCGACCAAGGTGTAATTATAGTGGGCTATCTTTAGCGTGTTTGAGGCACCACACATCAATGCAGCGTGAGATCCAGCAGATGCCAGTCGACCCATAGCAGCGATTATCGACGAGCAGTGCGCCAATATTGGAGCGTAGGATACCTATCCAGGACGCTGATTAAGCAGTTGCACCTTGCAGGCGCGCCAGAGGTTTTTCATTAATCGGCCAGTGAATAATCGCTGCCACTACACCGAAAAACACACCGGCCCACCACATACCATTGTACGAGCCACTGGCGTCAAACAGCCGACCACCCAGCCAGACGCCTATAAAACTTCCTATCTGGTGACTCAAAAATACCACGCCAAATAACGTCGCAAGATATCGAACTCCAAATACCTGAGCGACGATGCCTGTTGTCAAAGGCACAGTAGAAAGCCACAGAAGACCCATAACCGCGGCGAACAAATAAATAAACATTGCAGTCTTTGGCAATAACAACATTGCGGTAATCACAACGGCACGCGCCAGATAGATAACACTCAAACTCGATTTCTTACTGAATCGCTGACCAGCCATGCCTGACAAAAATGAACCGGCAATATTAAACAAACCGATAATCGCAAGTGACCAGGCACCCACGTGGGCAGGCAACCCAACATCATTAATGTACGAAGGAAAATGCACAGTTATAAAGGCAACATGAAAACCGCAGACAAAAAATCCCATGGTTAACAAGACAAAACCTCTATGGCTCATTGCCTCAGACAACGCTCCGCCCAGCGTTTGTTCATCATTGGAATCATTGCCCATCGCTTTAGCTGTGGGCAGCAATATCGCCAGCGGGATCAATACCAACACAATGGCAGCCTGGAGCAACAACGCCTGCTGCCAGCCAAATGAACTAATAAACCCCTGACTTAGCGGTGAGAAAATCACCTGCCCCAAAGAACCTGCCGCAGTTCCCAAACCCAAAACCATTGAACGACGCGCAGGCCCTACCACTCGCGCCATAGCCGCCATTGCCAAAGAAAACGCAGTGAACGCTACTCCCGTTCCGGTGATCACTCCCGCAGTCAGATAAAACATACTTGAAGTGTCCGCCACTGACATGCCATACACACCAACGGCATAGATCAGCGCACCTGCAAATATAACTTTAGACGCACCAAACCTGTCTGCAATCGCACCGGCAATCGGTAAGCCCAGACCCCACATGAGGTTTTGAATAGCCAGTGCAAGCGAAAAAGTCTCACGAGTCCAGCCACGCGCCTCCGTCAACGGATCCAGATAGAGGCCAAATGTGGAGCGCGCACCAAAGCCGATTACTGCAATCAGGCAACCTGCAATAATTACAAGTGTCGGGGTTCGCCATTCGTTTGCGTGGCTACTCATTTATTTTTCTCACTTTTTCTTCGTTGATTCTGCGCTCATCGTCCATTGAAGGCAATGTTAATGACCCATACCAATTCTCAACAAACCCATCCCGGCTCCTATAAATCATTTAAGTTTCAATCGATCTTTCTTTATATGTACCGGAGTATCTGGTAAAAAAGAATTAACTCATCGTTGGAGCGCACATGAATAAATCAGCACTAACAATGTCCGTACTCTATTTGCCAAAACCCGATTTGCCAAAACTACTGGCCGTATTGCTATTGGCACTCTACACAACTGTGGGCTGGACTCAGCAGAATACAGATCTCACACTACAGCCCAATCCGACTCTGACAGCACAGGAGGTGGTCGACTTCCAGCTCTCTGCACTCAAACAGGCAAATGAAGACGGCATTAGTGCAACCTTCAGATTTGCATCGCCTGCCAACCGCAAAATGACTGGCCCGTTGTCGCGATTCTCAAAACTATTCGATGCACCACAGTATCGACCGATGCTCGAAAACCAGGGCACAGAAATAAAGCTGGTGAGCAATGACGGATTCACTGCCGAACTGCTTGCCGGTGTGGTCGATAAAACTGGCGACTTACACTGGTATCGCTTTCGTTTATCAAAACAGTCCGAATCTCCTTACGAGAATTGCTGGATGACAGACGCAGTAATGGCAGTGCCTCATCCAGGGAGATCGGCATAGAGTGGCAGTAAACCAACTATTTCCAAACCCCGCAACATACGCATTTATTAATGACAAACAAAAAAAACCGCGTCGCCATTGTTGGCGCGTCGGGATACACTGGCTCAGATTTAATCCGGCTTGCATTAAGGCATCCGAATATTTCAATCGATTTCCTGACGGGAGCAACTCACGCTGGCAAATCGATAGATGAAGTTTTTCCGCACCTGTCCGGTAGCGGACTACCGTCAATTGTTACCAATGACGAAGTCGACTGGCAGTCCGTTGATACTGTCTTTTGCGGCCTGCCGCATGCTACCAGTCAGAAAGTTATTAAAACTCTGCCAACACATCTGAATATTATTGATATGTCAGCCGACTTTCGGCTTCGCGACGAAAAAACCTATGAGTCCACCTACGGCAATCCACATGTTGCAACAGAGCTTCAACAAGAAGCGGTGTACGGTTTGTCAGAGCACTATCGGGAAGATATTTCCAACGCTCGATTGGTTGCTTGCCCGGGATGCTACCCGACAGCGACACTGTTGCTTTTGCTGCCACTGGTAGAAGAGGGATTGATTGACCCGAATGACTTAATCATTGACGCAAAATCCGGTGTCACGGGTGCTGGTCGCGCACTGAAGCAAAATACACTGTTCAGTGAAACAGGTGAAGGCATGGGGCCGTACGCAGTAGCGCAACACAGACACGCACCCGAAATTGAGCAAGAGCTGTCAATCGCAGCCGGACACAGCGTAACCGTTAATTTCACACCACACTTGATTCCGATGAGTCGCGGTGAGCTGGTAACCTGTTATGCAAAGTTGACTGATGATAATAACGCCGATCAATGCAGAGCACTTTTGCAGGAACGATACAGCAAAGATACATTCGTAGATATTTCGCCAACTAACGTATATCCGCAAACTCAATTTGTCAGGGGATCCAACCGGGTAATGGTAAATGCTTACAATGATCGCATCGACGGCAGGGTAATTTTGATTGCCGCACTGGATAATCTGGTAAAAGGCTCTTCAGGCCAGGCACTGCAAAACTTTAATATCATGTCGGACTACCGTGAAGCTACCGGACTCGAACAAATTGCAATGTTCCCATAACCGCCAGTTTAATAATTTGCGCTGAATACATGTTCTTTTGTTTTCGAACAACCGCACTTTAATAGTGTTCTAAAAATTGAACAATCGCTAAATTCGCGCGGCACTACATAATTTTTTACCTTCCTGAAAAACTTAAACCCCAGTAAATGTTTACATACTCAATACTTGCGTACATACTCGAAAAGTAATTCGCAGTGAAACAAACATTCAAACTTTCGTATTTCCGGGGAGAGATCATTGAAAGCATTGAAGTATCGCAGCGGTAAATCCAATATTACACCAACAGTAGTGCTGGCAGCGTCACTGGCAACCACATTGGGTTGTCTCGGCATCGCATACGCTCAGACGGATAGCGACCCAAACGCTAACCCAGATGTAGACGCAAAAATAGACATTGAGACATGTCAGGCCTTAAACGACAGCACCGCACTCGATCAGGAATCTATCAATACACGCATTGCCTGTTACAGCAGAGATGTCGAACATCTCAATCAGCTCGTCAGTCAGCTAATAGCAGAGCGAGACAACCTGGTTACCAGCGCTGAAACTCAAAGCGAAACTATAGAAGACAACAAGCAGCAATTGGCACAGCGTCAGGATGCAATGCAACGCCTGGAAGAGCGTGCTGCAGGGCTTCTACTACAAATCGATGACGTCACTGCAGAACGCGATCAGGTGCGAGAACAATTGATCGAAATGATCAGTGCAAATAAAGAGCAACCGGTCGAAGTAGCTGCAAACAAAATTATTTTTGAGAATTTCTCACAATCCTATTTAAGTCTGACAAGCGAAATAAGTGAGTTACGTGAACGATTGAGCGAGTTCGAAACCGCAAACACTGAATTAGCAGATCAACAACTTGCAACCAAAAATGAAAATCAACAACTACAGTCTCAGAATGAAAAACTAGCTTCACAAATAACTTCACTGGAAGAATCCGTAGCAGCATTGGAATCTGAAAAAGAAGAACTACAGGCAAGTCTTTCCAGTGCCAATGCCGAAGTTGAAAACATCAACAAACAACTGCTTGAAAATGCAGATCTCGCAGAACAGAGACTCGGTGAAATTGCAGACCTTAAAACCGCCCTCGAAACTTCAGAAAACCAGCGTAAAGAGCTTGAAGGTACCATCGCATCACTCAATGAAAAACACCTTGAGGAACTCACCGGTTTAACAGATCAGGCGGAAACTCTAAACGGTGAGATAGACACACTCAAAAAACAACAACTGGCACTACAGGAACAAAAGCAGCAGGCGACTGATGAATCACAAACAGCCATCACTGCACGCGATGATGAAATTGCACAACTCTCCTCCGAACAGAAAGCGCTAAATATTGAGCGCGTAAGGCTAATTGCTCACATTGCATCGCTTGAAAAATCACATCAGGAACAAACTCGAAGTTACAAGGATCAGGCTGCTGTGCTTGAAGAGCAGATCGCAGTCATCACAACAGAGAAATCTGAGCTTGACTCCCAACTGAAAGATCAGGTAGCCGCTAACGACGAGTTAAAAACTGAAGCCAGAAAAAGCAGTGATAAGCGTGCCAGGCTTAACCTTGCAGCCGACAAGTTACGTAAGGATCTGGAAGCCGCTGATGCACAAACAACAGAACTACAAGCGAGCATTGACGAACTCGGACAACAATCGGCTGATGACAAAGCAAAATTCACCGAGCAAGTTGCCGAGCTAAATTCTACCATTGAGCAAAACCAGCAAGACCGAGACAAACTCGAAACAGAACTAAACACTGTAAAGCCACAACTGAAAACCGCCGAAGACAATCTGCGTAGTTCCAAAGAAAAAAACAACACGTTGGTTTCAAGTGTTGAAGTACTGGAAGAAAAACTGGCGCAAGCAGCGCAGGAGCAAGAGACTCTTAAAGCTTCGTTGCTGGATACAGAGACCAAAAGCCAACAGGCAAGCGAAAACCTGGCATCACTTAAAAGCGATGCTGAAACTCTGACTTCACTTCTCTCAATGAGTCGCGCGCACAGTAAAAATGCAGATGCCACACTGGAAGAACTGAGAGCCGAAATCAGTAATACAGACGATCGACTACAAGAAAAACAAACTGAACTCGCCGCTCTTCTTGCTGAAAAAAAACGTATTGAAAGTGACAACAAACAATTAGCAAGTAAAGCGAAGTCACAAGCGCAATCCATCGAAAAAGCACTGCTTGACGCCGGTCACGATACGGTCAAAGTAGCGGTCGGTGAAGACAACGCCATTGGCATTCTGTTGGGCTCAGGTCAATTATTCCGAACGGGCAGTGCACGCCTCAGCCGGGAAGGTCGACTTGTGCTTTCAGATCTAGCCACGAGCTTCGATCTGGCAGACGATCGCCGCATAATGATTAGCGGCCATTCCGACAATGTTCCACTCGGATCAAAGCTTTCCGAGTTCTTCAAAGACAATTGGGGTTTATCCATGGCCCGCGCTTTGGCGACCGCGAATTTCTTTGCAGACGAGGCCGGCATTCCAGCAGATAGAATGTCCGTCAGCGGTTTCGGCGCAACCCAACCAATAGCAGATAACGAAACACCCGAAGGTCGACAGCAAAATCGCCGAGTTGAGATATCACTGTTAACAGACGAAACTGTTGCCCAGCGATGAATACTGCCAATGAGTGCTAATAATAACTGCAGAAGCCGGGCAGATGTCCGAGCGGTATCGTGGACCGGTTAGCCGGCAGACTTGATCTGATCACACCCTCCGGTTAGTCCTGGAAAGGGCTGACTGGGGGAAGTGCCGGGAAATATCAACCGACTCCGCTAACTCTCAATTGCGGTCTTTCGATTGGAAAACTCGTGAGTACTGCCCCAGACTACAACGCTGCCGTCGCTCTTTAGGGCCACACTATAATACTCGCCAGCAGAAACATTGACAGCGTTAACCAGATCTTCCGGCACCGAACACTGTCCAAACTTATTATGGCCCCAGGCGAAGACAGTACCGTTGCTGCGTAACGCAACGTTGTGATGTCTACCGGTTGCCATCATGACCACATCACCGAGCGAGGCGGGGACTGAGGTCTGACCAAAGCGATTACAACCCCATGCTGTCACCTTACCTGCATCAGTCAATGCGAGGCTGTGGCAGCGACCAGCACTAATTGCAGTAATGCTGTTAACACTGGCAGGAACGTCAGATTGGCCGTATGCATTGCAACCCCATGCCACTACATTGCCGTTCTGCTGCAAGCCGAGGCAATGAAATCCGCCCGATGCGACGAAAATAATATTTTCTATGTTTGTTTTGGGATCTGAGATCATTTTTAGCTAAGCGGAATTATTATTAACCGCTGGTACTGATTCTGCTACCAGCAACACCTGCATTTCATATAGTGGAGGATGACAGACCCTGCCCAAATTGATAAGCAATACAACCGTAACAATGGCATAGGTTTACATTAATCCACAGTCCACGCTAATGCAGGCATAAGGTAAACCAAAATTGGTGCCACCATCGTCACCAGAATGACTGGGAGCAGATCATTTACTGTTTACGAATAGATTATCCTGGACTCACTCCAGTTTAGGAATATTGCACTGCTTATTATGATTACGGCGCCTAAAAAACCAATGCTGTCAGGCGCATCACCAATCGCCCGGTAATCCCGCCCAGTAATCCAGCACACTAGCAAACAGCAACGTCGAGTACATCAATGGCACCACAAAGCTCGCCTCACCATCGCGCATGCTGGTAAGAAAAAAAACTGCGCCGCTGACATGCTGACCACCCCAGCCAGCACAAACCACCTGGACTTTGCCATACAAATACCGAGGCAAACAGAGCAATTACCAACCCTACTGTGTTGTTTATAATCGAATTAGTAAACGCAGTTCGAGTGACGTCAATCACTTGATCATGGTGCTCTCGGCCGCCAGAGCTAAAAACGCCGCAGGCTGAAATGCCGAGGTACCCGAACGCAACAGCACCAGCGCACCGAAAAGCATAATCCCAACTGCGCTGATACGGACCGGCCCCACTTTTTTACCGAGAGTATTACCACCAGCATCAACGAAATTGTTCGACCCCTATTTTCGTAAATAATGGCGATCCATCATGGCGCGCTCGCAGAGAAGCGGTCTACCGCCGAGGCCCTGGCCCAGAAAATCAAGCTGACTGTCAGCCAGCCAAAGAACGACCGGACGATATGCAGACACCGTGCACCGACTGCATTTCAGGTCGCCTGACTGCCAACCACCACAGCAACCAGGCGAATAAAAACCTGCCGGCGGTAATCTGTAACGGATCGATACCTGATCTGATACCTGTGTTGAAATGACGATTTACTTAGTGGCTACTTAGGTGGCGACGATACAACAGCCTGTAGATTTATTTCTGCCTATCCATGACTTGTATACTACAGACTGAGAGTTATCGATACTTCGTCATCCATAGGATTGTTCAAGTGGCAGACAAAAAGCACAGTTTTGCGCACCATTATCGCAATAAAGTCGCGCCTGACAGACAGTATGAAAGATAAAACCGTAACCGTCAGACACTCCAGTGATGATGACATCAACTCTATCACTGCAATCTATGCCCATGAAGTACTAAACGGACTGGCGTCATTCGAAGTTGTACCACCTGACGCCGATGAAATGGCACAAAGACGGCACAATATTGTGCAGGCCGGCTATCCGTATCTTGTTGCAGCTCAGGAAGAGAAAATTATCGGTTACGCTTATGCAGGCCCCTACCGCACAAGACCTGCGTACAAAAACACTCTCGAAAATTCAGTTTACGTATCATCGACTGCCCGCAGAAACGGTGTGGGTAAGATGCTTTTGACCGAACTAATAACGCTTTGCGAGCAGGGATCATGGCGCACAATTATTGCGATAATTGGTGATACCAACAACACTGGCTCAATAGAATTGCATAAATCCCTGGGCTTCAGACACGTCGGTACAATTGAAGCCGCCGGATTCAAGCTCAACCGCTGGGTAGATTCAGTAATCATGCAGAAGATGTTAGCGCCGTGATGGCACTGCCTCACATCTGAATTAAAAGATCAAGGCAGAATATCTATTCGATATCCCACCCGCGGGAAGTGCACACACACTTCACCTGTCTCCTCGCTTTCCCGACGCAACGCGATTGTATCGTACGATATGTGATGTGCAGTTCCGGTAACAAAAACTTCACCGCCATCAATATCAGGCCTTACAGAAATCTGCGTTCCGGGTGTTATTGCCTGTGTGTCAAACGGGTCAGAGAGCTCTGGTGTGATCGACTGACTGTCTCTTGCAATTGCCAGCGCTTCTTTTGCATCAAGGTCTCTGGCTTTACCATGACCCAGAACTTTAATGGATTGCTCCCATTGCTCAAGCTTTGGAAACTCCGAAAGCAGTTCCGGCCCCGGTTGCCACCTGCCTCGAATGAACCAGACAAGATAATACACACAGGCGTCGACCAGACCTGGTGCCGCGCCTGCCATAAAGTCCGATCCCGTCAGATATTGATTAATCCAACTCAACTGGCCACGCATTTGTGCTGCAAGATGAGGTAAATCTTTTTGCGCCTCTTTAAGAGCCGCCTGCCATTCAGGGCCAAAATACAAACGCCCTCTGTCTTGTGCAAAATCAGCGGGCAAATCTGCACCGGCACCACCCAGAACTAATGCTATGGAATCTTTGAAAAACTTCTCATCCGTCCAACGCGACAGCGCCCAGGCAAGTCCCTCGTCTGCCGGTGAATAAAAACCAGGATCAGGGTAGCGCTTTTGCAGCTCACGCAAAATACACTGACTGTCGCAATAGATATCCGCACCAATTTGCATCACCGGAGTACGGCGATAACCACCAGTCAACGGGATTAAATCGGGCTTTGGCGGTATACGTGGAATTTCAACCGATCTCCAGGAGAGATTCTTAATACCAAAGGCAACTCTAACTTTCTCGGCAACCGGTGAGGCCGGGTATTGATGAAGTATAATTTCAGTCACGGCAATTCGAGGTCTCTTTATGATGAAATCCAGACTCTACATCAAGTCAGAACAATATTGCCAACAACTATTAAAGACGGCCAGCGCACAGAGTAAAACCAAAATCAACACATGACTCGCACTTGCACTAATCTAGCCTGCATTATTCACGAGGCGACCAGCGAATTTGAGTTTGGTACTGTATATATAGAATTTAAGGACAAATTAGGTTGATCCACAAAAAAACATACTGTCTATTCGACACCAGAAGCCAATATCGCGTCACATCTCGTCCGATCCCCCTCGTCACGTGGCGAGCCACGTTCCTCGGGCGATCGAACGACCTGTTTAGCGATATTGACTCTGGATGCCGAATCCTCATGAATAATGCAGGCTAGGGCTGTGATTATTCACACTAATAGCATTCGCTGTCTGGTAGTATCGACCTACCCCATTAGTACAGGCACACGTGCCGAAGTTATAACTTAATGATCACCATTATCATCCCTGCCTACAACGAACAGGATGTGATAAGCAATTGCCTGCAAAGTCTGTTGGCTCAGCATTGCTGTTCAACTGAGCTGGAATTAATCGTTTCTGCAAATGGTTGTACTGACAACACAGTTACAGTTTGCGAATCATTCAGGTCCAGGTTCAACAAAAAACACATAAGCTATCGGATATTGCAAACTACTGCTGGCAATAAATGCAATGCACTCAATATCGCCGATAACGCCGCAACATATCCCGCACGACTCTATCTGGATGCAGATGTCACGTGCAGCCCCGAATTACTTCAACAAGCATTGCAAGAATTTGACAGCAATGAACCAGTCTATTTCAGCGGCACAATTTCAATCACGGCGGGCAGTTCATACATTAGTAATGCGTACGGTAAGATTTGGGCTGCGATGCCGTATATTCGAGACACTGGTACAGGCATTGGTTGCTACGGTGTTAACAAGCACGGGAGGGCATTGTGGGGTGAATTCCCGAAAATTCATTCCGACGACAAATTCGTCCGTATGCTATTCACTCAAGAACAAAGAACTGAAACCAGTGCAACCTATGAATGGCCCGTTCCACAGGGACTGTTCACGTTAATCAAAGTCAGAACACGCTGGAATCAAGGCAATCGAGAACTTAAAACAAGGTTTCCTGATCTTTTTTCTAACAACACCAGTAGATTCAAAACCGACAAACACAGTATTTTAACTATGATTAAAAACCCAATTAAGACATTGGTTTTTCTATTCATTTATATTACTGCAGTACTGCTGGCAGGAATAAGTAAAAACCAATCTCAAATTACCTGGAGTCGAGCAAGGTAATTCATTTCGTTATATTTTCACTCCTGCACAACATCATGTGCCTCGTGACCCTTAGCCAGCGATCAAAAATTCAACCCACAAGTAAGTGAGAGGGTTCCAAATAATTAAGATTCGTACTCATTAAAAATAGATTAAGATAATTACTATGAGACTCGCAATGTCTATTCTGGTGCGCGATGAGGCAGATATCATTGAAGCCAATATTCGCCACCATGCACAATTAGGGGTATCAAAATTTGTCGTCACCGACAACAGTTCTGTCGACGGGACACGCGAGATTCTCGAACATCTGACCAAAGAGTTCGATCTCACCATAATTGACGAACCCTCATTAACTATCGATCAGGATCTCTGGGTAACCAGAATGGCGAACTTACTCAGGGACAGCGACATTGCCGACTGGGTGATCAACAATGACGCAGATGAATTCTGGCTGGCAGGGAATGATGGAAAACTCACCGATGCTATTCAGATGGTGCTTGAAAATGCAACCCATAAAGCCGATAAAATAGGTGTGCTGTATTGCGAGCGCTACAACTTGATTCCTTCTCAGGAATTAGTTCAAGGCCATGCCTACCAATTCAGTGACAACAATTATCGTGTCATGCAGAACTGGCTCAATGCAAAAAGCGCTTTGAACTTAAAAGACGATTCCACCGCTCTGCTGGATCAGAATCAGCATGTGATCATTCGAACCTTACCGGGAAAAGTCATCACTCGTTTAAACGGGCTTGAATCAATCGATATGGGTAACCATGGCGCTATACACAAATTGAATCGGGTTAACA
>CAYPDN010000017.1:7752-11147 GCA_964409445.1 uncultured Granulosicoccaceae bacterium | reverse complement strand
AGAGCAACTCAACAGTTGTATCATCGCCATACTTCCTGGGTCATACAGCAGATAGGTAAAAAGATATACAACCCGGATGACGTACAGGATATTGCGCAGACAGTGTGGATGATGGTGCTACAACCAGACAAACTAGCCAGAGACTATAAGAATAAAAACGGCAAGTTCAGAGCTTATCTTCGCGCACCTATTCGTTGGGCAATATTGAAACATATCGACAAATTGCCATTTACTACAAATGACGCTGGCGAAAAAGCACCCGTTTTGTTTACTGATGTTGATGAAGCTATGTTGGAAGAAAGCCTGGACAGCAACATGCTGGAAGGGGTGATTGAAAACATAATCAAGCCAAACTTAAAATCCGTTGATATAAAATCCAGGAACGTCTACGTAGTGAATGAGTACGATGTTATCTTTGAGACCGATCCAACACTGTCAGAAGTAGCATCTATTAATGGCATAGCAGACTCTGAAGCGATCAAATTACTTAATGACGCTGGCCAGAAAGTACCTGATGCATTCTCAGATGAAGAGGCATCTGTCTATCTGCCGGCAAAATATAAATCATTGGTAGATCCGGTCCAGCTAAACAAATCAAGTGGACGCTATCTGGCAAATCTTATAGGAATTAGTGAATCGGCATTTAGAAAACGTTTGCACGGCGCGCGGAAATTTTTACTGGAAATCGTTAGACAAAGCCTTCTTCCAACACCGGAGGGTTCTGGCAATGGATAGAAACAGTTTCTGGAGAGAAGTTATCGAGATAGTCAAGCATCACAAACGTAGTCCGGACCCGTTAGAGCATTTGTCCGAACAGCGAATGGCACAACTCGAATCAAATATATTCGCTCACATTGAGCAACAGTTCCCGAAAGACTCTACGGCTGCCGTAAAGTCCGATAATGCTACAGCACCTGAGCCCCGTAAAATGAGCGTGCTGGAACGGGTAAAATCACTATTGCGTCTGCCATTTCCCGACCAGTTTGCAGGCTCACCCGTACTGGCGATTGCAACGTTTGCATTGCTTTCTGCAGGTGTGCTGACTTTCATACTCGCAAACAATCGCACAGCAGAGACGCACTTCAAAATCCCCGAGTCAGTGGCGTCAGCTGATCTGGAACAATATATAGAATCGCCGGAAAACAGAAATAGAGCACTGGTTGCAACACTGCCTTCTAGCCGCCGCAATGCATTTTTGACCGGCGTCACTCTGGCAGACCTCGATGTAATCGGAGACAGCAATAAAAAGTCCGCTCAGGACATTGCAATTTGGTTTAACCAGATAACTAAAAGTGTCCCCTCTGTCGACGCAACTATTGCTCTGGATAACGTGCAATCACAAGCGACACATTTTTCCAATGATGAAAAATCCAGCTTTTGGTTCAAACAGGGTTATTCAATTGAGATGGTACACCTCGCAGCCAGGTACTCGCTTGATAATTTGAATACAAGCACGTTGGCAGATGCATTAACTTTCTATACAAAACAGTCTGCGCATCCTATACCAAAATACCATACTGTCGACTTAAGCAAACAGTACATTCAAAACCACGAACAATTGATAAACGCGGCCTCCACGGAACTATCCACACCTGGAAAAATACAGGAAATCGTAAAGGTGACCAACAATATGAAGATACTCATTCAATAGATATGGATACCATGAAGATTGTTAAAGCACTTCTAAGCACAATCATCCTAGCCACTCTCCCGTCGATCGGAGTTGGCGTTAGCTGCGCTACCAGCACATGCTATGTCGACGCATATAACAGCGTTGAACCGGCCGAGCTACCGGTTTTAACGCGTGTTAATGATATCTATAGAAAGTTAAGTCGAACAATTGGTTCACAACAGGCCAACAGATCGAAGCTGCTGGTAATTGACAGTGATGGCTACCCCTGGGCTGTTGCTCTGAGCGACAATTCAGTTGTGATAACCAAAGGTGCTGTTCAACGAATGTACCAGGAGAAGGATCTCGAACTGGGAGATGCTCGAGTCGCATTTGTACTCGGGCATGAGCTATCCCACCTGGGCACAGAAGATCTTTTTCATCACAGAGCTTTTTTGAACAATCAAAAACACGGTGATACTCGCCTTTGGCAACAACCACGTCCGGAAGAAGAACTGCGTGCAGATCTGCGCGGCTACACATTTGCAACTATCGCAGGTTACCGGACTGATCGACTAATTAATGACGACGCGGATTTTTTTCGTCACTGGCTTTCGCAAATTGGTGGCGCGATCAACACCACACATCCTGATAACGAAACCCGCAGGCAGTTTTTACAGGAAGGCTTTAGAAACATACTGCAGGATGTACCCTACTACCATTTTGCAGTCGCACTAGCTCACTTTGGACACTACGAAGATGCACAACATCTTTTAGAAGACTACTTAAATCGTGTGGAAACGACGCAGGCATACGGAAACCTGGGTTATGTGCACCTGCAGCGGGCGCGCGAAAAAATGCCAGTTGATCTTGCCTACAAGTACTGGATTCCGACATTGCTGGAACCCAATGGCGGTTTGGAACTGACACGTAACAGAAGCCTTTTTGAGCAGGAAATACCACAACTGGCGATGGAACATCTACACAAAGCCGAGAGTCGATTGAAATATGCCATCAACATGGATGAACAACAACTAACCAGCTATATCAATCTGGCGGCAGTGTATCTATACATGCCAAATAAATTACATCGGGCCTACGCGGCAATCGAGGATGCCAGACAAACTTCTCTGGGTAGAGTGCCTGCCGTACGTGATCAGCTCGAAAGTATCTATCAGCTTATTCGAGTACACGATGACTTAGACAGTGGTGACAGATGGCCTATGGCACGTGACAAAATGGCCGAGCTTGCACGCACGCCTGCAGCACCAGAAAATCTGCTATACAACTTTGCACGCATGCTGGATGGCCGCGGCAGAGATGATACAGCGAATTTGTACTGGAATAAGCTCTACCAACAACTGGACAAACTGCCACAGCCCTATCAAGCTCAGGTTTGTTTCAGGTTACAAAAGTATAGTTGCGAAGCACAGCAGTTAAAAAAATCCCCCTGGGTAAAAGACGCCATGCCTCTCGGGGTAGATATCCGATATCCGGAGGCAAAAAAATATCTGCAACAAAACTGGAACGCGTCATCGCTTCCTGCCAAATCAATTTCCGGCTTACAGGCGCAAGTGTTCCTGAACAAACACGGGGATAGTCTTCTCGCACTCGACAATCACATCGAGATGATGATCCTGCGCGACCTGCCCTCGCAGTACGGTTCTATAGCAGACCTGCAAAGAGAATTCGGAACACCACTGGCATCACTGCCGGTTGCCGGTGGCCAGTTACTTTCCTTCGACTCGGGATGGTCCGCACTCGTTCAGGATCAGAAGGTGGCAGA
>CAYPDN010000017.1:0-7652 GCA_964409445.1 uncultured Granulosicoccaceae bacterium | reverse complement strand
ACCGCAATCGCTGATAAGTTATCGTCTATCGGTTACACCGTGCACAAAGGTGGTGCCCTGCACGATCTTGAAATAGATGAATTCAACGATGAAATTGATTCGTTCCTTAGCTCTCTTGAAGATGGATCGTCAACACTAATTTATTACGCCGGGCACGGCTCAGCAAGTACAGGATCAAACTTTCTGATTCCCATCCTCCCCGACGGCGTAAGACTCAGGTCCGAAAGTGACATCAGGAATCGCTCCATCTCACTGGAAAGTATTTTGGAGCGAATATCACAACACAACCCGTCTGGTGTCAACGTTCTACTCATTGACGCATGCCGCGATGCCCCGGTCGACAACTTCTCACGTTCAATCAACCTGACTGGCTTAACCAGCCTGGACAATCGCAGACAACCGCAAGGATCGTTTATCGGCTTTTCAACGGAGTATGGCAAGGTGGCCCTGGATGGGGATGGTTCGGGCTTCAGCCCGTTTGCCGCAGCATTGCTAAACAACCTGGATACTCACGCTGCTGCACCCATTGAGCTTTTTTACAAAAGTGTCAGTAGAGATGTGTACCAGGCTACCTCCGGACAGCAGTTCCCAATACAGGAACCGAAAATCCGTGGTGATTACTGCCTGATTCCCTGCGACACTTCCGTTGCAACTACGGGTGCTAAATCTACAGCTACCAATAACAACTCCATACAGGAATTCGGATATTTGAATGTGGTTGCTAAGCCATTGGATGCAAAAGTCTGTTACCGAGTCGAGAGAGAATGGGATGACTGGATTTGTGGCCAGCAGATGGCTTTGCCTATCGGCACACCTGTGTCGGTAAAAGTGTCCGCCAAAAGCCATAAGACTTATAGCACCACCACGACAGTAACCAGCGCACAACAACAGATGATGGTCAATCTCACACCTAAAAGTAATCGCGGTTACGTAATTGCAGGTGCGGTTGCTGCAGCCGTGGTAACCGGGATACTGCTCTCCGGTAGCAGTGATTCAGGCGGCTCGTCACAAGAAGAAGGTTATTCGATAACGCTCTCTCCACCATAATTCAAGCTTGCCAAAAATAACATGTTAGGGATACCGCATAAAATCGGGATTTGAGGAAATACTCAACCAGCAAATCATTTTTTAATTATTGCCACCATTATGAAAATACTTTTTCCCAGAATTCTGCTTGCGCTGTCTTTCTTCAGCCTTGTCTCATGCATGAGCGAGAGCAATAATGAAAGCACACTCATTGATCTTTCTAACCCTGCTTCAGATCGACAGATACTGAAACAGGATGACGCCGAGATTCGGGTAGATATCAGCATCAATGGCACTACGGTACAAACCTTTTATTTCGGTGCTAGTTCACCATCACTGACCGCAAATGTCATTGGTGTTAAGCCAGGTATATCGAATTTTATCGAAATAAAATGGTTTGAAATAATTCACGGACATGAAGTGGAAATATCTGAGCAGTCTCAACACTTTATAGCAGATGGAAACACACGAATTAGCGCAAATCACACACACACACAATTCGATTATGACAAAGACGGTATGTCTAATTTTGACGAACGCTCGATCGGCAGGTGCGTATGGTCTTCCACCGAAGACTGTCTGATCTCAGGGCAGATAGACATTCCAACAGACAACGTTTTATTAAACGGCGATTTCTCGAGCGGCAATGACTATTGGTTCGCACAAACCGGGAGGGGAGAAACGGTTAATGGCGAGTATTGCATTGACTCTCCCGCGAGAGCGGAGTTCTACTGGGAAGCAGGTATAGGATACCTACCTGACTTGCTCATTGAAGCTGATACTCGCTACACAGTGGAATTCGACGTACGCGCGCAAAAGGATACAGAAATATCATTACTGCTGATTATCCCTGAACTGAACTTCTTCGAGCTGGCTTTCGAATCTATCGAAGCATCAACTACCACTGAGAGGAAATCTGTAACGTTTGAAAACGCAGAAGACTCCCACAACGGTGTGTCGTTTGCTTTTGGCTTAGGCAATGGTGAAGATATTCGCTATTGTTTCGACAATATCAAATTGATTAGAGAATCTTCGGGATAATTATCAGCTGTGGCCAGCTGTGTTAAGCGAGACCCGATTTCAGCCTACATCATTCTTCAGACAAACCTACCTGTGAATAATCTGCGATTCAGAAGACGCGACAGGGATTTTAGTACCAGCCAGCTCAGACGTATTGTTTGTCGTCGATTGCCGATAAGCGTTGTATAACATTAATCCAGCAACAAAAATCGCCAGACACAAAATTACCGTTATCTTTCTGCTTGTTGGAGATCCACAATTAGGACACGTCACGTCTGCATGAGATATTTTTGCTTTGCAGGACGGGCAATACGCGCTAGCCATTATATTTCTCTTCAGTACCGTTACTGTTTATCGAGCTAGCAGCTCCCAGGACCGAATTACCTGACAGCCAAATGTAGTAGTCAACAACATCAAATGCAAAGAACCTACCAAAGACAGCAATCGCGACCACACGGTTCATTTTGCTTTTGCTTACCCTTTCGCAACAACGTCAAATCGACACCACAACGGGACTTCTGTAATGGACAAAAAAGACCTGTGATCGTTCAACCTGGCTAATTAACTGTGATTATTCAGATCCACCAAGCCGAGTTATTTTGATGATCGTCACAAAAAACGTCAGAAACTCGCTTGTCTGTTAGGCGAACAAAAATCTAAAAAATGTCAGGATCTGAAAAATTGATTGTGCAACCCTCCTGGTTAAAAAGACAAGGACCGGGGGCAGAGATATTTCTTTAACAGGTATGTATGGGAACTTAAATTCCCTCTCCACCCAGGTTGTTGATACCCTCAACTCGGATGATTATTTCTGAAACTACTCCTAGCCACAAATAAAAAGAGCCGAAGCAAATGCTTCGGCTCTGGTAACAACTAAAGTACTAACCGGATAATTTAAGGCCTACGGCTTAAAGCCTAAACCAAAGACCATGAAAACTGTGGCCTAAAAATTACCGCAGGCAGAACCTAGATAGGGGTTACTTTATTTGCGCATGGGCCTTTTTGGCCTTCTCCAACTTCAAATTCTACTTCCTGGCCGTCATTCAAAGTGGCGAATCCACCGCCGGCTTGAATTTCAGAGTGGTGAACAAACAAATCTTTGCCGCCGTCTTCAGGGGTGATAAATCCAAACCCTTTATCAGCGTTGAACCACTTAACAGTACCTTTACTCATATTAAACTCTTTTTAATGGTGAATATTTAAAACTAACTTTGCTATCACCATTACAAAGGAAGTGTGCTTCATTGTCCGCGGGCTTTAACGTCGCCGGACAATGATCCATCTGACGACTATACAACGCCGTCAACCTATTAGTAAGGGCAAAATCAAAAATATCCAGCGCTGAGAGTAACTTATTTTAGTATTTCGCCAGAATTTACAGCTAATGCGCGCATTGAGTAATATATTACTGTGCGCATATTTCCTTTAGGCAATCCACAATTTACTGATATTCACAAACGAGCGAGCAATTTTGACATCAGGCTAAGTGACTTTACGGGTACTACCACGCATACAGTTCGTCACCGAGATGTCATAGCGTTTCGGCAACCTTTTCGATACTTGCTCAGGGTCAATGAGCTTTGTAATCAGGTCAGCGGTAACGCACCCCAATTCTTCCGCATCAAATTTAACTGTTGAAATAGTCGGATTCGAATATCGAGAAACCTCAAAATCCCCAAAGCCTGCCACCCCGATATCTTCCGGTACTTTGATTCCTCGCTCTTTGAGCGCGGAGATCACACCAAAAGCAGGTGCATCAGATACACAAAAAACACAATCGATATCAGAGTAGTACTGCTGCAGATTCTGACCGACAAAGTGTCCGTCTTTAATCGACATAGGCGGTGTACCAAACCTGATCATTCTATGTGCTGATAATCCGGCACTTTCCATCGCATCTCTAAAACCTGCGCGTCGCGCCGCACCACGAGTCCATTCATCGTTTGTTTCACACAGAAAGGCAATATTTTTATACCCGAGGCTGATCAATTCTTCGGTCATACTGCAAGCCACTTGCTGATTCGAAAAACCGATCGTATAGCCAATAGGTTTTGGCGGTGTTTCCCAGAGCTGGACAACGGGTATTTGTGCGTTTTTCAACAGTGTTATGGTTCTTTTCGTGTGTCCGTCAAATGGAAGAGCGATAGCTTCCGGACGACGCTTTAACAGACTCTCAACGAGTTTCTCTTCTCTTTGCGCAGAGTAGTCAGTATGGCCCAATAATATTTGCAGTCCGGTACGCTCCAGGGCATCGGTTAGCGCCTGCACCATTTTTCCGTAGTGCACATTATTTATTGAGGGAACAAGAATTGCCACAAACCCGGAGCGCTTTGTCGACAAACTACCTGCCATTTGATCGGGCACGTAATTCATTTTTTCTACAAGCGCCAAAATACGCTTACGGGTTTTATCGGTGACCAGCCCATCGTCTCTCAAGGCACGTGAAACCGTCATGCGGGAAACACCCGCAGCCTGAGCAACATCCTCCATTGTGACCAATTGTTTTTTATCGTTTTGCATCACATCTGAAAAATTGGGCTAAATTACTACAGATTACGAAACTGCGCGAGCCATGACAAACCAGACTCAACATCACCGCCTCTCGGTTTGTATTCAGCTCCAATATAGCCTTTATAGCCAGCTTTCTCCAAAACCCCCAGCACATAGGGATAATTTATTTCTCCAGTATCCGGTTCACCACGATCATGCACAGCAGAAATTTGAATGTGTCCAAAATAATCGACGTTTTCTGTAATAAGTGTCTCTAAATCACCTTCAACTATTTGTGCATGAAAAAGGCTTACGCCAAAGCGCAGCCTTTCACCGAGTGCGATTGGTGTGTCAGACTTTAACTCCACCATGACCTCCTGACCTGAGCAGTCGCCAATCAATACTGACTGGGCACCGATATACTCTGAAATAACAACATCCACATCCAATGAAGCCTCTGTGTTCGCAGCAGGATTAAATTCAAGATCACAGGGTCTGATTCCCAGTAGCACATCGCGATTATCCGAGCGCTGCAATCTGGCAGCTGCAGCAGAATCACAACGGAGCGAAAACCCGCGCCCGGTTAAAAATAACTCGCCGCCTGCGTTTTCAATAGACGCTTCCAGAAAATTCATCGGCGGTGTACCAAGAAATCCCGCAACAAATTTGTTTGCCGGATACTTAAACAACTCTTCGGGTGTTCCCTGCTGTTGTATTACACCCATGTGCATCACAACAAGTCGGTCCGCCAGTGTCATTGCTTCGATTTGATCATGAGTGACATAAATCATGTTCTTACGAACGCGCTGGCGCATCAGTGCCAGCTCTGCACGCATTTGGGTTCTTAGTTTCGCATCAAGGTTTGATAGAGGTTCATCAAACAAAAAGGTGGAGCTGTCGCGAGTTAAGGCTCGACCCATAGCAACACGTTGCCGTTGGCCACCAGATAATTCAGCGGGTTTTCTATGCAGAAAATTGGTCAAACCAAGTACCTCGGCAACCTCTCTGACTTTGCTTTCGATTTCTTTTTTCGGACGCTTCTCAAGGCGCAGTGCGAACGACATGTTCCTGGCCACATTCATGTGCGGATACAGAGCGTAGTCCTGAAATACCATCGCAAGATCACGCTCTTTGGGTTCAAGATGACTTACCGGTCGGCCATCGATATAGATCTCACCGCTGGTAACAGCCTCAAGCCCTGCAATCATTCTCAGTGTTGTCGACTTCCCACACCCTGACGGCCCACCAGTACGGTAAATTCCGCGTCCTGCATTTCCAGATTAATACCGTGCAACACATCGAATTTGCCGTAACTTTTGCTCAGATTTTCAAGGTTAATTACCGGCATTTTCTAACTCTGAACACCACGGCCACAGCCCCAATATTGAAAAATCGATTGAATAATCGGTTGATTTACCAGCAAAATGTTATCGGTATCATTTTTTGCTAATACTACACCTGGCAATAATTAAAGCAAGAGGATTTTAAAATTTTTAGACGTAAGTTTGGGCAGGCTGGCAGTTAAAACTAATATACAACCAGGCTAAAAGCTCGAACTCTCAAGCCTTTTTACGATTACATCCAGGATCTGTGGGACTGTTGCATTGATATCGACTGTGATTCCGAGCTCACTACTGTCAAGCGGTTCAAGTGTTTCGATCTGACTATCAAGCAGACTGGAATTCATAAAGTGCTCCTCTCTGCCGGATAATCTTGCGCTAAGCAACTCTCTCGAGCCATGCAAATGTATAAACACAACAGGCTCATTAGCATGTTCTCTGATCAGGTCTCTGTAGGAACGCTTAAGCGAAGAACAACTTGACACTGTCGTTTGCTTACCCTCACACATAGCATTAACTAAAGTTCGCAGCCATGGCCATCGATCATCATCAGTTAAAGCAGTTCCCGCAGCCATTTTTGCCTTATTTTCTGGTGAATGAAAATCATCACCTTCAAAAAATTTAGCTTCAAAAATAGCTGCCAACTCTTCACCTATAGTCGACTTTCCACAGCCTGCAGCACCCATGACAACATATAAACGCACACTGGAGTAGCTGGTTGTATTTTCTACAGGCAAGCAGTTATTCCCCCGTCAACAAAGAGTGTATGCCCGTTTATAAAACTAGAAGCCTCAGAGCTTAAGAATATCCCTGCCCCTATAAGCTCCGGCAGCTGACCCCATCTGCCGGCAGGAGTACGTTTTTCGAGCCAGGCACTGAAATCTTTATCTTGCACCAGCGCTGCATTAAGTGGAGTGTCAAAGTAACCCGGCGCTATAGCGTTTACCTGCAGACCGTACTGAGCCCAGTCAGTCGCCATGCCTTTGGTAAGGTTTGCAACTGCACCTTTCGTTGTTGTGTAAGGTGCTATTCCGGGTCTTGCAAGTGCAGTCTGTACCGAGGCAATGTTTATAATTTTCCCCGATCCGCGGCTTATCATATGCTTTGCAACTGCCTGCCCGACATTAAATACCGAGGCGATATTGGTCTGCAGCAATTGGTTGAACATCACCGGATCAAAATCTTCAAGCGGCGTTCTGTGTTGCATACCCGCATTGTTGATCAGAACATCTATGTCACCAATGGTTGAAGTAGCATGCTCTACTGCATTGGCAACTGCCGCATGATCTGTCACATCAAATGCCAGCTGATCAACTGTAACCCCCTGTTTTTTTAATTCTTTTGCTGCATCAGATAGCTTTTCTTCGTTACGCCCGTTTACAATGATAGAAGCTCCGGCCTCTCCCAGACCTCGCGCGAGCGTTAACCCAATTCCCTGGCTTGATCCGGTAATCAATACACGTTTGCCGGTTAGATCAAATAAATTAATACCGTTTGTCATTCAAACCTCGTTCAGTGAATTGTTGTCGACAGTGACAATCAATTGATTTATGTTATCGGTAACATTATACGCCAGTCGCCATATGGCACAATGCCAATTTTTGACCCGGACGATCACTTCATACGTTTCACAATGCGGCGTCAATCGATATGATCCACTTCGCAACCAGTAGTCGCAAACGCAGGGCTCTAGATGAAATCACTTGTTATACATGCCGCCAAAGACCTTCGTATCGAGGATACAGATCCAGTCTCGCCAGGTACAGATGAGCTGGT
>CAYPDN010000016.1:0-25479 GCA_964409445.1 uncultured Granulosicoccaceae bacterium | reverse complement strand
AAGAATCCATTCTACAAATTCTCCCACCGCCGGATTCGATAAAGACTCTTTTTGGTAGGCGAGAAAATACCCGTAGTTATTTAATTCAACATCACTCAATCGATACAATTTACCACTTTCAATTTCATCGTTAACTAACACATCGTTTAACGCAATACCCTGTCCATCCAGTACCGATTGTACACGCACACTCGGGTCTGGAATGATCAGAGTATCTGTTTGCAGCGAAGGCTTAAGGCCCGCAAACTCATACCATTCGCTCCAGGCGTTGCTGTCATCTCGATCCCGCAATAGTGTAAATTCCGAAAATGCACTTTCTAAACCCTGTGCCTGAACTAACTCAAAAGCCTCCTTGTTCCCGGTTGGCCATGCAGGGCAAGGTAATAACTCCGCAATCTCACAACCACTCCATTCTCCTCTGCCCCAACGTATCGCAAGATCAACCTCTTCACCGGCAAAGTTTTGCAGATCAATCATAGGCTGGATGCGAAGTCGAATTTCCGGATGCGCCTGCATAAATCCGGTCAGTCTTGGTGATAACCAACGACTGGCAAAATAGGTCGTTACCCCAATCGTCAGAGACTTATCTGTCGCACCACGCAATCGCGATATGCTTTGCTCTATGTCCGTGAATGCCACTTCGGCATGAGATAACAGTTCGCGACCTTTGTCGGACAAATTGATCCCACGTGAATGCCGCTCGAATACGGTAAAGCCAAGTTCATCTTCAAGGCGTTTAATCTGATGGCTGACAGCACCTTTGGTTAAGTGCAGCTGTTCTGCTGCCTCAGACAAGCTTCCATGTTTTGCAGTGAGAACAAATATTCTCAATGCATCATAGTGTTGAAAGCGAGTTAGCAACTGTTGATCATCCTCGCATCGTTCAGTGCGCCAGTACCCACAACTGGTGCAAAGAATGTACACGCTGTGGTTAAAATAATTCGATAGTCACATCCCTCAATCGGTGCAACCATGAAGACCTGATTTTCATAGAACCATAACTGCCCTGTAGAAAGCGCCGCTATGCCCGACACTCTGTCTCAAAGAAGACCCAGAAGTCGCAGACGGACAAAACGATCTGCCGACCCTCAGGTTCAAATATTCAAAGAACGGCAGATACCTGCGTACGGCCTGCTGGATGAATCAAGTCTTATTGAACTCGAACAACAGGCGGACTGGCTGCTTGAAAATATCGGTATGGAGTTCCATGGCGATGATACAGCCCTGGAACTGTTCAAATCAGCCGGGGCCAGCGTCTCCGGTGTACGGGCAAAGTTTGAACCCGGTTTAGTTCGCGAGCTATGCAGCACAGCACCATCAACGTTCAAACTCCACAGTCGCAATCATGCTCATACTGTTGAATTGGGATCAAACAACATCGTTCTAATGCCAGGCTATGGTTCGCCGTTTGTAACCGACCTTGAGAATGGCCGACGTTACGCCACACTTGAGGACTTTCATAACTTCGTCAAGCTTACTTACACCACGCCGCACCTTCATCACTCCGGAGGTACGGTTGTAGAACCAGTAGATGTAGCAGTTAACAAGCGACATCTCGACATGGTCTACGCCCACCTGACACTGTCTGACAAACCGTTTATGGGCGCTGTAACTTCTCCACAGCGAGCGCGCGACTCAATAGACATGGCAGGTATTGTATTCGGTAAGGAATTTATAGATAAAAACGCCGTTATGCAGGGCAACATCAACATTAACTCGCCGTTTGTTTTTGATGGTGAGATGTCCGGTGCTCTAAGAGTTTACGCGCAAGCAAACCAGTGCGTATGCGTTTCACCGGCGATCTTTGGCGGTGCGATGGGTCCGGTTACTCCTGCAGCAATAGCAGCTCAAACTCTGGCCGAGAGTATGACCGGTATTGCACTGGCTCAACTTGTACGGCCGGGTTGTCCGGTAGTGTTCGGCAGCTTTCATTCAACGATGAACCTGCGTACCGGCTCTCTTACCTTTGGAACACCAGAGGCAAACCTGGTGAGTATGGCGCTGTCGCAACTCGGCCAACGACTACAGGTACCGGTGCGTTCGGGTGGTGGACAAATTACCGCCAGTAACACAGCCGATGCACAAGCGATGGCAGACAGTACCAACGCTATGTGGACGACAGTGATCTCCGGTGTTCATCAGGTGTGGCACGCTGCCGGATGGCTTGAAGGCGGACTTACAATGTCATACGAAAAATTTATTCTTGATCTCGACAATTGCGGTGCACTGTTAAGACTTTTGCAGGGCATGCAGGTCAACCCGGACACATTGTCCAGGCAAAGTTATCTTGAAGCTGGCCCGGGAGATAATTTCTTATCAACCAAACACACACTGTCTCATTATTCGAATGCCAACTACGAATCATTGCTGCCAGACGCAGGTCCTTACGAACGCTGGTGTGAGAATGGCAGCCAAACTGCGGAACAGCGGGCAGCTGACGTGTGGAAAAAAATGCTCGGAAGCTATCAGCCACCAGAACTGGATATCAGTAAAACAGAGCAGTTAACCGATTTCATCAATACGCGAAAATCACAAATGCCAGATGAATGGTATTAAGACGCCCGAACATAAAGAGAACAACATGACCAAAGAACTCAGCCGTACATCTGCACTCGCTTCACGCCACACAGCCCTCGGATCAGGTCTTGAGGACTGGAACGGAATGGGCACCGCATGGACCTACAACAGCAACCCGAATGACGAACATGATGCAATCCGCAATACTGCAGGAATGTTTGATATGTCGCCGCTGAAAAAAGTTTTTGTTCGCGGACCGGATGCCGCCGATGCATTGAACCACCTCGTAACAAGAGAGATTTCCAACATTGGCCCGGGGCAATCTGCTTATACCAGTGTATTAACAGAACAGGGCACCATGGCAGACGATGCCATTGTATCTAACAATGGCAACAACGAATGGATGATCGTACACGGTTCCGGCGACACAATGGCATTGCTCGAAGCTTCAGCTGCAGGTAAAGACGCCAACCTGGAATTTACCGATGATCTGCACAACATATCAGTACAGGGGCCAAAGTCCGTTGATATATTGAACGACCACTGTGACATTGAACTGACTAAACTTAAATATTTTGATCATGCGACTGCCAGCCTGTTTGGACACGACTGCAGAATGTCCCGCACCGGGTACTCTGGTGAAAGAGGCTATGAGATTTTCGCCGATGCAAGTGTAGCGGGAACTATCTGGGATCAACTGGTAACCGCGGGTGTCATGCCCTGCTCTTTCACAGCACTTGATAAAGTTCGAATTGAAGCCGGATTGTTATTCTATGGCTATGATATGACCACAGATAACACACCGTGGGAGGTTGGACTCGGTTTTACAGTGAGTAAATCAAAAACCGGCTATCGAGGCTACGATGCATTAATGGCGGCGAAAGGTAGTGAAAAAATAATCAATGTCTGTCTCGATATAGAACACACCGATATAATCAATGGCGGAGAGTCCCTTAGCCTTGACGGTCAGCAAGTCGGCATCGTCAACAGCCCAGGCTACTCACATCGAATGCAAAAATCGCTTGCATTGGCACACGTTACTCCAGCCGCAGCTGCAGCTGGCACAACACTTCAAGTATCCAGTGATAACATCAACACCACTGCAAAGGTAGTTAGCATACCTGTTTATGATCCGGATAAATCGAATACCCACGCTTGAGGTATGCCAGCTGAAGCATATAAAGTGACGGCCTCAGTGATAACAATAGTAATTCACTAGCTAGTGCCCATCCAGAAACAAGCGCTACTGCGGTCCACTCTGGCACGCGATCTTTCGCCGACGCATATGAAGTTATTTAGAATGACTAAACGCCTACATATGGTAGGCGAAATATCACATACCAGAGTGAACCTCGCTACGCCCCTGTTTCTGGACGGGCACTAGCTAATCATCGATAACCGGTTGACTCCGACGCTCCATCCAGTAATCATAATTTGTGTGTAGTTAACATTCTCACGCAAATTATCGATGCCGGTCTTTTGCCAGCACCAATAAAGACCCACAGCTATGAGGCACACAGGAGTCTAAATGACCGACAAAACTATTCTCGTGATCGGCACCTTCGACACCAAGAATGATGAGCTTTCCTATATGGCTGATCGCATCCGCGCCCTTGAAGGCGGTGTGATGACGATGGATGTCAGCGTACTCGGTGAACCTGCATCACCCTGTGATATCTCAAAGCACGATATCGCAACGGCAGCTGGCAGTTCAATACAAGCGGCCATTGACAGTGGTGATGAAAACACTGCCATGCAAATTATGGCAACGGGTGCGTCGCTTAAAACTTTCGAATTGCACAATGCAAAGCAGATTGACGGGGTAATTATTCTGGGTGGCACAATGGGTACCGACCTGGCACTTGATGTCTGCCAGTCACTGCCATTGGGGGTTCCAAAATATATCGTATCAACCGTTTCGTTCTCACCGTTAATTCCTGCAGATCGACTATCACCGGATATCCAGATGATCCTCTGGGCAGGTGGTTTGTACGGACTCAACTCGGTTTGCAAATCTTCACTTAGCCAGGCAGCCGGTGCGGTTCTGGGTGCTGCACGTGCAGTTGAAAAACCGATAGCAAGCAAACCTGTTGTCGGTATGACTTCACTAGGCAGTTCATGTTTAAGCTACATGAAGTTATTGAAACCCGCGCTTGAGTCACGCGGCTATGAAGTCGCTATATTCCACGCCACCGGTATGGGCGGCATGGCATTTGAAAAAATCGCCAGTCAGGGTGGTTTCGTCTGTGTTATGGACTTTGCCCTGCCGGAACTTGGAAACCTGCTCGCAGGCTCTGTCGTCAATGCAGGACAAGATCGCATGCTCAACGCAGGCAAAGCTGGTATACCGCAACTAATAGCACCCGGTTGTCTTGACTTAATAGACTTTGCCGGCTGGCAGGAGATACCTGATCAGTACAGCGACCGGCCCTTTCATGCACACAATCGTCTGATAAAGTCTTCAGCGCTAAACAACGATGAACGGCGTGAGACAGCGCGCGAAATAGCAAAACGCCTGGCAACTTCTGATACGCCCGCGCACGTTATCCTTACAACACAAGGGATTGAAGAGTGGGACAAACCCGATGAGCCGGCACACGACCCCGAAGGACTTGCTGCTTTTCTCGACGAGATGCGCAACTCTATAAAGCCACCCGTTAAGCTGACTGAAGTGGACGCCCATATTAATGATCAGGCGTTTGCCGATACCGCGCTGGAAATTTTTGATGCATGGGTTGCTGATGGCACGATAAAAAGCCCCTGATGGATGAAAGTGCGTGACTGATGATCGCTATAGCATTCTGTTCGAGCCGATAAAAATCGGCCCGGTCACAGCACCTAACCGATTTTACGCAGCACCTCATGCAACCGGTCATGGCTGGAACCAGCCTCATGGTGCAATTGCACTGCGCGGCATGAAAGCCGAGGGCGGCTGGGGCACAGTTGCTGTGCAAATGACAGAGATTGCACCAGACACCGACATGGCCAATCATCCGATGGAACGCATCTGGGATGAAAGCGACATACCACGACATGCGGCGCAGGTAGAGGCCATTAAAAAACACGGCAGTCTGGCCGCTATTGAACTCGCGCACGGTGGTATGCGAGCGCGCAATATCACGACAGCAACCGTTGCAATGGGACCAAGCGCGCTACCTGTGCTGCGACCCGAAGTGCCAACTCAGGCACGTGCAATGGATCTTGCAGACATCAAAGCACTACGAGAATCACACAAGGCTGCAGCCGTTCGCGCAAAGCAGGCAGGCTATGACATCCTTTATGTCTATGCGGCACACGATCTCTCTATCCTCAACCACTTTTTGTCGCTCAGAACGAATCAAAGAACTGATCAATACGGTGGTTCTTTTGAAAATCGGCTGCGCCTTTTCAAAGAAATTCTGCAGGACACACTGGAGGTGGCAGCAAACGAGCTGGCAGTCGCAGTTCGCTTCAGCGTTGCAGAACCCGGTAAGCCCGACGGCTTAACTCACGACGGTGAAGGTCGTGATGTTATAGAAGCGCTCGCGGAACTTCCGGACCTTTGGGATATCAATATATCCGGCTGGCCAAATGACAGCGCCACCGCACGATTTTCTGAAGAAGGATATCAACTGCCTTATACAGACTTTGTAAAATCAGTTACCACAAAGCCTGTCGTTGGAGTCGGTCGATTCACCTCCCCTGACACGATGGTCTCATTGATTAAAAAGGGTCGCCTTGATCTTATAGGCGGCGCGCGACCATCAATCGCTGATCCATTTTTACCCAACAAAATAAAGGCAGGTAGTGTAGAAGATATAAGAGAGTGCATTGGTTGCAACATCTGTGTCAGCATGGACGGTTACGGACTACCAGTACGCTGCACCCAAAACGCCAGTATCTCGGAAGAGTGGCGCAGCAACTGGCACCCCGAAGCACCGTCTTTTTCCAAAAACAAGCAGTCTCATTTGATTATTGGTGCCGGGCCAGCCGGCCTTGAGTGTGCTGTCACTCTGGCGCGCGCTGGTCATAAGGTAACCGTTGCAGATGCTGCACCCGAGGCAGGCGGCAGAGTATTATTGGAATCCCGCCTTCCGGGCCTGAGCAGTTTTATACGTGTCCGTGACTATCGGTTACAACAGTTATCACATTCTCCAAATGCGAACTTATACCTTGAGAGTGAAATGACTGCAGATGAAGTAATAGCGTTCGGTGCTGATACCATTACCATCGCGACCGGTGCATCATGGCGCAACGATGGCGTTGGCTCTACTAATTTCGACCCGATTACTTTTAACACCCGGATCTTAACGCCAGACTGCATTATGGCGGATACCGAACTTAGTGAATTAGGCAAAGAGTTAAAATCACCCGTATTGGTATACGACGACGATCATTTTTATATAGCAAGCTGCATGGCAGAAATTCTGGCGAACGCCGGATTTAAGGTGCACTACGTTACTCCGTTACCGACAGTTGCCACATGGACCGACCTTACACTCGATCAAGACCGTATCATCGAGCGGATGACGCAATTGAATATAACAATGCATCCAAATACAAAGCTCGCAACAGACGGCACCTACAGCAATGTGCTTAATGGCAACTGCATAGAGTTAGATCATTCACACCTTATTTTTGTTGGCGCGAGAACACCAAAGGACGCCCTGTACACTCAAATCAACGCCCGGAAGATCAACACCGCAGATTCCAATAACAAAAATATTGCAAGCGTATATCGAGCTGGAGATTGCTTATCGCCAGGGATTATACAAGCGGCTGTTTTATCGGGTCGCAGTATCGCAGAACAGATACTGAATGGCGCTCCAACTAACAGCAGGCGTGAGCAGATATCGCTGGAATTGTTATAACCGTTTAAAAGATTCTAATTTTCGCAAAGAAAATAATGCACACCATTATTTTCATCCAACGGCTCAGATGGTCATCGATGATGCAACATACGACCGATTACATTCATCAGTATCTGGGCTGCCAATGTGCTGGTAGAGCTTGTCGGATCATAGTCCGGAGCCACCTCTACCAGGTCAAGCCCAACAATATTACCGCGCCTGCACAGACCATCTAACAATTCCAGAATCTCATAATAATAAAAACCACCATGGCTTGGTGTTCCGGTTCCGGGCGCTATAGAGGGATCAAACGCATCGATATCGATCGTTACATAGTAGCGCACGTCTGCAGGGATACGATCCAGCATACCTTCAACGCCCAGTTTTCTGAATTGTCTGACCGATTGAATATCAGACCCCATGTTACGAGCGTCTTCATAGCCATCTTTGGCAGTAGATGAAACGTTGCGAATACCGATTTGGCTCAAGCCCGTGACATAGTCTTTTTCTGCCGCACGTCGCATCGGGTTGCCGTGGCCATAACGGACACCGTGTCTTTCATCGACAAAATCAAGATGCGCATCAATTTGCACAAGATGAAACGGTTCCTGCTCTGAAAACGCGTTGATACAAGGAATATTCACCGAGTGATCACCACCGATCACGACAGGGATCGCATCGGCATCAAGTATTTTTCGAACACCGTATTCAATGTTCGAATGGCTTTTTGTGGTGTCTGTATGAACGATATCTGCATCACCCAGATCGACAATACGGGTTTTATCTGCCGGCAGATAAACAATGTCATCCTCGTGATCATAAGCACCTGCATGACCAAAAGAAAACAGGGTTGAAGCTTCTCGAACACCTCGCGGACCCATGCGAGCACCCGAGCGCCACTGACATCCAAAATCATAGGGCGCCCCAAGGACTGCTACATCTGCTTCTATCGCATCCCAGTCGGATACGTAAGGATACTTGCCAAAAGTACAGATACCAACAAACGGCAGATCTAACCTGCCCTCTTCATAACCATGTGCCACGAATTGAACCCTGTAGAGTTTAATATTACAGCGAGTTTGCCATAAACCTCAGTCAGGGGATATTGGCGTGTGGCTCTGTTATGTGTTTAAAAATGAAAATACAGCTAAACCAGATGTGCAGCCGTATTCAGATTGCAGTTTCAAAGCGATTCGCTTCGCGGTTTTTACGCACCTGCGTAACATCAAACACCTGGCCGTTCATGGCAATCCAGGCACCCGGTTCGACAGATTGCAGTGCACCCAGTGCGCAGCCAATATTAAAAACGGCATCTGTCTCGCGAAAGGCTGCTGGCTGCAACGCACCTGTCAGCACAACCCTTTTATCGGGCACCTGTCGCTTTAACCATTTACCGGTCTCTACCATGCTGTCAGTGCCGTGAGTAACGAGAATGTATTCACTGTCTGCTGCCCTGACAGTATCAACAATCAATTGTCTGTCGGTATCGGTTAAATCGAGACTGTCTTTGCGTAGTAACGGTAACACCGAGAATTCAAAACCCACCCCGATACGTGACAATAACTCACCGATAACCGGTGCTCCGATTTGATAATCGCTGAGCGCATCGAAGTAGATTTTGTCAATAGTACCACCGGTGGTTACGATATTGATTTTCATGTTTATTCAGCCACCCAGCCTGCATAATTCATGAGGCGACCGGCGAATTTGAGCTTTGCACTGTATAGATAGAGTTTAAAGGCAATTTAGTTTGACTCAAAAAATAACACACTGTCTATTCGACACCAGAACCAATATCGCGTCACATCTCGCCCGATCCCCCTCGTCACGTGGCGGGCCACGTTCCTCGGGCGATCAAGCGACCTGTTTAGCGATATTGATTCTGGATGCCGAATCCTCATAAATAATGCAGGCTAGCAGGGCTTCTAATCACTACCGGTAGGTTTTAATTCTCCTGACTGAATTTGCTCTTGCTCTATAGATTCAAACAACGCCTGGAAATTGCCCTCACCGAATCCGTCATCGCCTTTGCGTTGTATGAACTCAAAGAAGATCGGACCGATTACCGTCCTGGAAAATATCTGAAGCAGTATTTTGGTCTCCAGACCATCGACCACACCTTCACCATCAATCAAAATTCCGTGCTTCATCATACGATCAAGCGGCTCTTCATGATCAACAACCCGATCGGCGCTCATTTCATAGTAGGTCGCAGGTGGTGGTGGCATAAATCGAATGCCACGATCAAATATGGTATCCGTAGCGTCGTATAAATTCTCCGACCCAACGGCAATGTGCTGTATACCTTCGCCATTGTATTTTTCAAGATAGGCGACAATCTGACCGGTCTCGCCACGATCTTCATTGATTGGAATACGAATTTTTCCACAGGGGGAAGTCAGCGCACGACTATACAAACCAGAGTGCTTACCCTGTATATCAAAAAAACGTATTTCCTTAAAGTTAAAAAGGTTGCGATAAAAATCGAACCATACATCCATGTTGCCTTTGAAAACATTGTGCGTTAAATGATCAAGGTAATAAAATCCAACTCCCGCAGGTTTGGACTGCTCTATCCAGTCAAACTCTTCGTTATAAGGTGAAGTATCAAAATACTGATCGGTGAAATAGATAAGACTGCCACCAATACCTTTGATTGCCGGCCAGTCTACTGTTCTATGCGCACCGTCATCGACAAAAGGTTCTGCGCCGTTAGCAACTGCATGTTTGAATGCAAGCTGTGCATCGGCAACACGCCATGCCATAGCTGAAGCACACGGACCGTGTTCCGTTGAAAAGTGAGTAGCAAAACCTGCGGGGTCAGAATTTATCAAATAACTGATATCCCCCTGCTGCCACAGTTCTACGTCTTTGCTCTTGTGGTTGGCAACGTGGCTGTACCCCATACTGGAAAACAAAGTTCGCAGTACCGCGGGATCCGGGTGTGCGAATTCAACAAATTCGAAGCCGTCGGTGCCAGCCGGGTTAGAAGCGGTAATCTCTGCGCGCGGTGCGTTGTGTGGAAATGGTCCCATGGCATTGCCCCTGTAGACAGCCTGATTGACTAAATAGACTAGCTTATTTCATGCACATTTATCGCGCGTAATCAGCCTTTATTCATGGTTAAATGCGTAATACACGCATATATCCAGAATATCATGTCAAATTCCAACATTGATCCGGCTGACAAGCGATTGTTGTCTGCACTGCAGCAAAATGCTGCGCAAACATCACAGGAACTGGGCGAGGCACTAAACCTCTCATCCAGCCAGGCTGGGAGGCGCAAACAGCGGCTCGAAACCGATGGCGTTATACGCGGGTACCAGGCGAGCCTTGATCCGAATGCAGTTGGATTGACAGTTCAGGCATTCGTCCAGGTAGCCATGAGTGTGCATGCATCGGATCAGCTAACAGGATTTCACGAAATGGTTTCCAATACACCGGAAATTACATCAGCCTGGACACTTACCGGCGAGGCCGACTATTTACTCCGTGTGTATTGTCGCGATCTCGCAGCTCTTAATCATCTAATTCACGACGTATTGTTAATGCACCCTAACGTCGCACGGGTTAAGAGTCAGATTGTGATGGACCAGTATAAGCAGGATGCGCCCTTGCCACTGTAGCTGCAAAGAGACAAAAGTATGATGCTCTGCTTTTGTACTACTGACTGCTAACACCGGACAAGGTCACACCCATCGGCCCGCGCGGGATAACAAAATCAAGCAGCTCCCCTTCGCGGCTTATCTGAATATTTACCGGTTGATCGCGCTCGCCTTCTGTTGTTGACTGTTGCAAATCACGAAAGCCGAAGATCCGTTCGTCAGCATATCTCATCACGATATCACCGACCTCGATGCCTGCAAGATCTGCAGCTGAATTTTCAATCACACTGTCTATTCTGACGCGATTGTCCCTGCCCTCTGCAAGCAGAAATTTGTCGAAGTCTTCATCACCCAACGTTTCTCGCACCAGCGAGCCATTACGAAGTGCACGTTGTTCATCGCGAAATCGGTCTGTGCGTACCCAGCCCTCACGAGTTGCACGGTCACGCAGTTCAAGACGTTGCAGTTGCAGGTCATTGCGTATGTTTTGTATCTCTTCAACGGTAGCGGGTTCAAAACCCGCGTTAAGCAAATTTGTCTGGCTATCCTGCTGCGCTGTTTGTTGACTGCCTGACTGCCCATTGGGTAGTCCATTCGGCAAAAACTCACTGGTAGAATGGATCTGCTGGAATTGCACATCAGCAAGCGAAGTTTCCAGCTCTTCAATTCGGCTCTCAGCCAACTCAATGCGCTGCAGTAATACCGCAACCTCGGGAACAGTACTTTCGGTGTTCGAAGACAAAACTACAGGGTCGGATGGCTCAGTCGACGGTTCTTTTTTAACCGCAAATGGCGAGCTTGATGGCTGCACCTGAGCTGGAGACTCTGCGCCGACGACCGATGAATCCTGTGACGGGGCGTTATCCTGAAATACACTGGCTGCAACCATGACCCCAACGCCTGCCAGCAATCCGCAAACAAACAACAGAGTTTTTCCGATGTACATATCAACTCGACCATTCTCAACCCGACTATGATGGTAGCCGAAGAGAAATATTTCAATGACACAGGAGTTAACCAGGTAAAAAAAAAGAGGGAGATAAAATCTCCCTCTAAGACACATCATGCTACTGGAGGAAAAACCTGGATTGACTAGTCTCTAAAGCCGACGTCGGGTGCCAGAATCGCCTGACCAAACAACGAAGGGTTGAACCATGAACTGTCTTCACCAGCTGGCGCATACCACGCCCACTTGGTATCACGATTACCGTTGTCATCGTCGTCATTAATTTGTACATCAAAGCCAAATCTAGAGGCTACAGGCAAACTAACCGAGCTCATATCTATGCGAATCTCGTAGTAGGCAGTTGTCGCGATTGAAAGATCGGTCTGCTGGCTGGATGAAAAAACGGTTCTCACATTCGCAGCAGAACTACTGCCTGTCGCAGAGCTACCCGCAAACGTATAGACCTTCTGAAAATCGTTACTGTCATAGGTAGTACCACGTTCGTTGCCGGTATCGAGGTAGATTTCTACCGAGTCATCCTGCCACGCATCAGCAGAGTCGCTAATCCTTTCAAAAAACGGCTCGTTCGCTACCGCTACGAGAATGTACAGGAACGAACCGTCATGCATTGCACGCCAGTGCGAACCGCTCCAGCTGTTGTTTGAAGCTTCATCACCGTTAATATCCTCGAGGATATGACTGACACCCAGGAAATTCCCTTTGTTGTCACAGCGGACTGCGTTGCGCCACTCGCTCCATGAAAAGATACCGTCAATCGTCGGAGGGTTAGCCGTTCTCGGTATAATTGCAATTGAGTCTTCCTGATTGTCCGGAATGCCATTGCCGTCGTCATCGTCATCGGCGTTGTTACCAATACCGTCACCGTCCTGGTCATTAAACTCATTCGGGTCAGTCGGAAAATCATCTTCTATATCCGGTACTCCATCCAGGTCTGCATCTTCCCGACCCGTGATATTGGGATTTAATGGCTGCGGATCGGCCAGATCAAGTGTATCGTCGTTGTCATCATCGGTATCTTCATTGTTGCCGATGCCGTCGTTGTCTGTATCAAGAGATTCCATGTTATTAAGCGGGAATCGATCATTGATGTCGTTAACACCGTCGTTGTCGTCATCCGTGTCTATCGCATCACCGATACCATCGCCATCAGTATCAAATGCACTGTTTGCATCAAGCGGATTAATATCGCTTTCATCTGAAATGCCGTCATTGTCGTCATCGGGGTCTGCGTTGTTGCCGATGCCATCACCATCGGTATCAACAGATTCAGCACTGTTTCGCGGGAAAGAGTCCAATCCATCATCGACGCCGTCGTTATCATCATCAGGGTCACTGTTGTCACCAGTACCATCCTGATCTGTATCAACCGTTTCATTGGCGTTGTACGGAAAGGCATCAATTGAATCTGCTACACCGTCGTTATCATCATCAAGATCGACAGTATCCGGAGTACCATCGCCGTCATAGTCACCGTTTCGACCTATTGGATCAGAACCGTCTTCAAGCTCTCTGATGTTACTGAAACCGTCACCGTCCGAATCTATGTTTACGTCTATTTCATTTTCCGGAATATAGACGTTTAATGCAGCTGTTGAGGTAAGCTGCTGGCGCCTTGCGGTACCCAATAGGAGGTTGTCGCTTTGTCTTCTAATAGACAAATGTATGGTGTGCTCAACATTAAACGGGAGTTCAAAATTGCCACGAAACTCACCGTTGTCACCAGCAACCAACTGACTGGTCTGGCCACTCACCGTGCCCTGTACAATAACGGGCTGGTTTAAATTCGTTACACGCAATGGCATGTCTACTCTCACCGCCACATCAGCAAGCAGCACGGCACCCGCAGTACCGTCATTGGCTATTAAACTCGATGCCACATCTCCTCCTGCACCACCGCCCCCGCAACCAGACGCTACAATCGCCAGCGGTAACAGCGCCGCCAGGCGAGTTAGACGAAAACCCTTACTTTTTGAACCACACTGCTTAGTCATTTTTGTACTCCAATCCCGTTAAATTCGTTGTATTCGTTATCATCATGCAATTTTGGTGTCATGACACGTCATGACATGAAATGTATTATGTCATGACAAATGAACATGTCAAGGGATTTGCCAATAAGTTGATCCGGTGCAGCAAATTAGGGATTTTCGAACCATTGTTGCCGGGAAGGAGCCCCGAAAACGCCATTTTCAGCCAAAGTATTTGAAAAAATGACTCGCCGTGAATAGCGTCCGATGCTGCTTACAGCGGGCGAAAAGTACAACAATGCCACCAAACTGACAGCACCCCATCCGCCTGCAGATCAGATTCGCTGAGAGTAATCCGTGGATGTTCAACTCCTCATCAACGTACGCTGGACAGCACTGAAAGCGCGCAACATCAAAACTATCTCTCTCAGCACACTGTCAGCAGCAGCCATATTCGTAAAAGCCGCTGCCTAACGGGCGTAACAATGCACCGATAGTGCATACTCTCATCTTCGTCGCAATCTAAAGACCTATCAAATGCCCGCAACTAAATGTCTTTAAAGCTGTTTTCACATGCAGGAGACGATCGACCGTTACTGGCAATAGCACTTTTGCTGGCAGCTACATTTACCCTCGCACTGCAAGACGCTTTGATGAAGCTCATGGCAACGGAAACCAGTTTTTGGCAAATTCAAACACTCCGGTCATTAGGTAATGTCGTTATCACAATATTATTGGCAATGCTGTCGACTGCCAGCCCCAATGGCTTGCATCTACTAAAACCACGCAACCCACAAGGCGTTTATTTGCGCGCTTTCTTTTTGTTAATAACAATGTTTTTCTTTTTCTCCGGAGCACCATTTTTATCGGTAACCGAGATGGCAGCCGGGTTATACACGTATCCGATCTTCGTCTGCCTGCTGGCAGGGCCGGTGCTTGGTGAGATCGTCGGTCGATGGCGCATCACCAGTATTATTGTTGGCTCTGTAGGTGCGCTTGTTGTGATAAGTCCATGGCAGGATGAGTTTTCGTTAGTACAATTGCTGCCGGTCACTGCAGGATTTTTCTTTGCCTGCAATATCCTCACACTGCGCAGCGCATGTCGGCAAGAGAGTACCCTGGCGCTTGCATATGCTGCAGGGTTATTGTTTTTTATAGCAGGTTTAATCGGCATAACTGTTTTGTCGGCATTCCCGTTACCGCAATCCATACAAAGCAGCCTGCCCTATGTCGCCATCGGCTGGCCTCAATTGACCTGGCTCATCGCAGGATTCGCAGTCATGGCATCGATACTTAACCTGACCGGCAACATTTGTCTGACTCGCGCCTACCAAACTGCAGACGTAAGCCTTTTAGCACCGATTGACTTCAGTTATCTGATCTTTGCAGCGGTTTGGGGTCGGATAATATTTGATCAATGGCCAACTGCAAATACAATGGCTGGTATGCTGCTGATAATCTGTGCCGGTGTTACTATCGCCTGGCGTGAACATAAATCAGCAAGGCCTAAGTGATGCGACCAAACCTGACTCTAAACTCACCGAGTTACGCGACTACAAGCTTACTCAAAAATGAAGAAACTAAATGACAGATAAGACTATAGGCATTATCGGCATCGGGCGCATGGGACACGGCATCGCAAAGAACATTCAAAAACACGCGTGGCAGATTGGATTTTTGCACCATAAAGGCAACCAGCCAACAGATGATCTGCTGGCAGCAGGTGCTATTGAATACAAAGCACTTCCGGAGCTTGCCGATGCCAGTGACATTATAATTCTCTGTGTCACAGGCAGCCCGGAGGTAGAGAAAATCATAACAGGATCAGAAGGTCTGCTTAAAAGTCTTAAAAAGGGCACTGTCATTATCGACTGCTCCACTGCAATTCCTGCCTCCACAATCAAGCTCGCTAAACTAGTTAAAAACGCAGGTGGTCATTTTCTTGATGCACCGATGACGCGCACCCCTAAAGAGGCAGCAGAGGGCAAGCTTAATCTTATTGTCGGTGGCGACAAAGATCTGTTTAATGATCAACTACCACTACTACAAACTTATGCAGAAAATATCGTCTATGCAGGAGATGCAGGTGCCGGACATACCATGAAACTGTTACACAACTATGTTTCTCTTGGATTTTCTACAGTGCTTGCTGAGGCCACAGCTGCCGCAAAAAGATCCAATGTCGACGCACAGGTATTTCACGATGTACTTGCCAAAGGCGGTGGCGCTGGAGTAGTGCTTGATCGCATGGCACCCTATATATTAAACAAGGACGCCGGAGGCTTATTATTTACACTTGCAAACAGTGCAAAGGATCTCGGGTACTACTCTCAAATGTGCTCAGATTTGTCAGCGTCCGGCAATGTTGCGGAGGCTATTAGCACAACACTCACTGACCAGGTGCAACAAGGCCATGGAGATGAATTTCTGCCACAAATGATAGATTACCTTTAGGCTTCCCGGCATTAACAATATTTGAATACAAAATAGTTGTGTTAAAGCGCGATTGCGAGATTACTCTTTTATAACTAACTGTGACCCGGGCAATATCTCAAACGCTTGTGGCTCAGTGCTGCCGACACTGCTCACCCAGTAGTAGACGTCATCTTTAACAACAATGCTGTACCCGGCTCCCCAGCCGGCGCGCTCCCACCAGCTTTCATAGTGGTCTTTTGCTCTGTTGACGCGCCACCGTCCCAACGAAGAACGAGTGTTCTCCTGCGCGTAAATCGTCGCACCATCATCCCCAAAATACTGGCGATAATTGTGATCAATCCAACGCCCGACAGCGGTATTGCCGGTCAGCAGCTTTTCTATTTCTGCGGCGGTCAGTGTTTTGTCATCAGCGTGAACGACACCGACTGCAAGCAGCACAGCGAAACACATCTTGAAAAAATAGCTCATTGGGCACGAAACTCAGACAATAGTCCGGCTAATAATACCGCACCGACGCCAAAGGTCTAATTCAAGTTACATCTTTTGCTCGCACAACCATACTCCATAACCTACGCTACACGCGCGACTTCCGCTCTTGTGGCTCTTTAAGACAACTGAGCAGGAAGCGAGGTTACGAACGCCTTTGCCGCACGAGACATACTACGATCAGGATTCCTGACCAGCCCCACCGAATAATCAAGATTAAAATCAATCATATCAATTTTCGTCAGACTCTCATCAAGTTCTGAAAACGGCAGAAGCGCCCAGCCAAGCCCGACAACAGCCATCGATCTGGTTGTCTGAAAATCTATCGCCTCCATCGCAACTTCCGCAGTAACCGCATTTGCTGTCATTAACTGATCAATAGAATGTCGAATCGCAGAATACGATAATGGCAAAATGCCGGGGTATCTGGCCAGTTCTGCTACTGTGACTGACCTTTTCAAAGCCAGAGGATGATTTCTCCCCGCCACCACTTGCAGGTCTTCTTTCCAGGCCTGAACATTAATCAGATTAGTGCGCGATTTGCGCTCGCAATTTTTGTCATTTACCGGACAAAGACACATATCCAGCTGTCCATTTTCGATTTTTTCCAGCGCTTCATCCGATTTTAGAAAATGAACATCCATCTCGACATCAGGAAAATTTTCTTTATAGGCCTTTAACATCGATGCCAATCTGTCAAGCCCGACATGCTCTGCAGCAGCAATTGAAAGTTTGCCGCCAACAACTGACCCAAGCGTGACAATCTCGTTTTCAATTCGTGAAACTTCCGAATTAATTTTCAATGCAGAGGGTAACAAAACCTTGCCAGCTTCTGTCAGGTGAACACTTCGCCCGACTCTGTCAAAAAGACGCGAATCCAGCTCCGACTCAAGTGCTGCAATACGCTTACTAACTGCTGGTTGCGTGAGATTGAGACTTTCAGCCGATCTTGAAAATGATTTTTTTTCTGCAACCTCAATAAAGGCCTGCAAATTATTAATGTCCACACTATCTCCCTAATTTTTCTAACGGGTAAAAACATCAATTCGTGTTTACACAAGCGAATACTTTTTAATGAGCATTTCTACTTTTCAGGAAACAACGCTACGATGCCTCGTTCGGCACTGTCGTTTAACTTCAATCGACCGTCACCAGCAGATACAAATCCACGCAGCACCATGCATACACGGATCATGATGCTCACTATATCAGCGGGAGTATAGACGCAAGATTTAGCCCTTAACCAGTGGTACAGTACCTAGGTAGGACACCTAATTTAAGGTGCTACAAGCCTCAACCTTTAACAATTGAAAACGCAATTACACAACAGCCATATATCTGTCACGCTGGAATACATATTCTGGTATTCAGCTGATGATCCAGGCGTCAATTACTTCGTAAGCACCACTAACAGGCAGCTCTCGTTAGAGCATCAGTCATTTAGGTGAAAACCTTCAAGAAGTGTCCTTAACTCATAAACAGAACTTGCGCCAATTTTTTCCAACAACCTTGAGCGATGATGCTCAACAGTTCGATGACTTATATCAAGGATACGGGCAATTTCCTTACTGGAAGGAATTTCATCTCTTTCTAAAAGTAACTTGAGCACCACAACTTCTCTGTTGGTTAAACTAGATATGCGTTTCTGCATATTGTGCTTTTGCTGCATACCGGCTCTACACAAAGCATCTCGTTGCACTGCCTCATCGATGCTTGCGAGCAATCGTTCTGTTTTAAAGGGCTTTTCCAGAAAGTCGATTGCTCCTGCGCGAAGCGCTTTAACAGAATCCGGAATCCCTCCCTGACCTGTTATAAAAATTATGGGTATTTCACACTCCTGTTGTTTCAGTTCAGCCTGTAACTCAAACCCGTCTTTCTCCGGTAAACTTAAATCCAGCACCAGACAACCATGCTCATTGTTATAGGTGTTGAGAAACTCTTCAGCGCTGGCAAAAGCCTTTACCTCCAGGCCGTGCATTTCCAGCGCACGAGATAATGACCTACGCACTGACAGATCGTCATCAACCAAAAATACCACGGGCCTTTCATGCTGCATTAAAGCGACACTCGCAATTTACTTTCCCGAGCAGTAACCACTGACACCAATGGAAGATTAAAACTGGAACGAGCTCCAGCGGGTTGATTTGCACCGTTCTTGAGATTTTCCTCACGCACTTTGACAACTACACGTCTCATATATAGCCCTACAACCATCGCTAAAGGTTTGGCGGAATCAATCACGAATAGATCAATCAAATGCAGAGCAATGCGCCAAAAGGAGAAATCAGGCCAAGGCAATAGTGGCATCTGCTGAAGCACCGTTTAGCGAAAGAATATGTGTGCGCCGCCGGCAGCAAACACGGTATGGCATAGAGCTATCACACACATTTTCTGAATCATCAAACATTTTCTGAATCATCAATAAGTCAGCCTTAAATTTGCTCAAAGCGGAATAGTATCGCCTACACGGCTTTACAACACATTGGTTTTTCACACTTCAGCGCAAAGAACCGCGTACTGGTAAGTGGCTTTAGCACTTAGCGAAATAAATGAAAGTGATTGTAGTTAGTTTTTTCATTCTTTAGTTTTATTTCTGGTTATACAGCACGCCGCGGCATAGGAAATTCTGCGAGTGGGCTAATCCATTTGGCCCTACAGTTATCATGCTTGTACATCTAACGAAGGCCTTAATAAATAAACCATACTGCACTTGGTTTCAACGAATTATGAACTGCCTGGCTTGCAAGCCACAACCACGTCCCGTTGAAAACAACAATTCTCGTGAGAATACCCACGTTGTCAATTCAACGGCAGTAAATTAAACTCCTTCCGTAAACTCACTGTATAAGTTACAGAAAGTCGATCTCTATATCGTCACCCATATAGGTTAGGGTCACGCAGCCAGTAATCAGTTTCTCAGGTATCAAATTCAAAGGCACAACGGATACCCGTGCCTGAGAAGATACTACATCGCTAGTGGTACTTATCAGTCGATACACTCACGAAAGATTTCTATTAAAACGGCTAAACAACGATAGCAAAGCCGAATCAACGACAGCTAGCCCACAGGCAAATCAACTCGACGGCCATATGCGCGCCCGCTATAGCTGTCACATCTGCATGATCAAAAGGCGGCGATACTTCAACAACATCCATTCCTTTTAAACTCAAACTGCCTTTAAGCGCACGCATAATGTCTATTGCCTGAGCAGAACTTAAACCACCGGATACTGGCGTACCGGTCCCTGGTGCAAAAGCAGGATCAAGGCAATCAATATCAAAAGTAAAATAACAAGGCCTCGATCCGACTATTGATTTTATCTGCCGAGCAACGGCATCCGCGCTGAGACAATGTACTGCCGGTGCATCAATAATATTTACACCCATTGTATCCGGATTGGTGGTCCTGATACCGACCTGCACCGAATGCTCAGCCAGCACTACGCCATCTTCAATTGCACGTCGAAACATTGTGCCGTGATCAATGCGATCTGGTGATTCATCCTCCCAGGTATCAGAGTGCGCATCAAACTGAATTAGAGCTAACGGACCAAACTTAGCGGCGTGTGCTTTTAAAACAGGGTAACTAACATAGTGATCACCACCAAGCGATAGCACTGTAACATCCTGGTTAAGTATACCGGTGATATGTTTTTCAATAACCGCTGGCACTTGTGCAACATAGCCATAATCAAACTGGCAATCACCGTAGTCAACCATGCGCAACGACTCAAATGGATCGATCTCCCAACCATAGGGAGCATCATGTGCCTGCAGTGAAGATTGCTCGCGGATAGCACGTGGCCCAAGCCGTGTACCCGGCCGATTCGTAGTAGCACAGTCAAACGGGATGCCGGTAATCGCCAGATCAATACCCGCAAGTTCACGACTGAACGGCCTGCGCATAAAACTCGGGCAGCCTGCGAATGTTAGTTGTTGTATGTAGCCTGAGTCAGCAGACAGGCTGCCTTTATCGTTCCTGGCATAGGTCATTGCGGTTCTCGACGTGGTAGTTCTTAACCAACAATATTATATATTCCGTCTGGAAATCCGGCGGCAACTCCGAGGTTATTCATATTCAGAGTTAATCTTTCCAGGTAATTACTGCACCTGCGAACTGTTGTCAGTTCTAGTGATTAGTAAATTAAAGAGCACGGCGGAGCCGGATCAACACAATAAACTGCAGTAAGTCGATCTCTACCCATATTGATGAGGGCGCTGCAAGCGCAGGCTCGCTTCTAAGAAACTACCAGGCCACTCAGTAGAAATTATTATAGACCTTCTTAACTCGCAAAATCACATCCTGGAGTAGTAAAAAAATACGTCCAGGGTAGTCGGGCGATTCGCGGGAGTAGTGCTGGAACTGCTACCAAAAAACAACCGACCATCATTTGTGATGGTATAAATACTATACAACGTGATTGGCTCAAAAAATTCGGGTGGCACAGGCATACTATCGACAATACTCGACTGCGTTGTAAAATTGATGAATGACGCTTCACCCAAAGTTGTAGTCACGGTTTCGTCAGGAAACACAAGAGTATCCTCATTTCCATTCAAGATTACTGCTCCGGTCTCAGATATTGCAGGTACGCTACAGTCGAGATCAGAATACGAAAACGCAGTGAAAGTTGATGAAGTTCCACTTATAGACAGTGTTAGCAAAGAAGATTGAGTATTACCTTCTCCATCAAACAGGAAACAACCGGTGGTCCAGTCCCCATCGAGCGCACCCGCCATCGGCTGTGGTGGTTGCGGATCCGGATCACCAATAGGCCCACCCGATCCACAGTCAATTACTAAACGCGTACCAGTGCCTGTCGCGATAGTTAGTCCTCTGACAGTGACAAGCGAATCCAAGTCCGCTACAACCGACCCGGATCCGATTTGTAGCCCGCTATCTCTATTGCTTGCGACCCAATTACACTGCTGTCCGGCATTGACACTAAATTGCCGCGTTCGCCTCGGTGTGATGTCCGCCGTCTGAGCACCAGCATTTGACCTGATTGTTATTTCATAGCGATTGGCAAGATCGACTATGCCCGTATCAAACGGTGTATGTGATGTTGCCCACTCGATATTAAGGTTGTGGCGCTCCTCCTCATTGCCGGCAGGCAGGATACCCGACGACCCTGAAGCATTCTGTATAGCAGGAAAACTTAGCCCCAGTGGATACTTCCATGCGTAGTCGGCAGCAAAGCCAAGACCGAACATACTCGTGACAACTGCATCATACGATGACCAGGAGTGGCCCAATGTACTCTTCACTGCAGAAAATCCTGCATTGGCATTTGTCAAAGCCGCCACAGTTGGCGCGCCCTGGAACTGAAATCTGAGGATAGGATCCTGCTTGCCGTGAGAGACCATAAGATAGGCAAAAGTATCGCCTCGTCTATCTACCAATTGCTGATGATGGTTCATCCAATCCCATACTCCGACGCTGCTTATGCCCTGCTCGCCGTAGAACCGAATATCTACGTCATGTGGTCCATCATTCACAATAGGCAAATTGCTTGCAACTGCCCCCCACGCACGCACAAGTTCATCTTTGAATTGGTCTGTGGCCTGATAGTTAGTCATTGGCTGGCTGGCATAAATACCAGACAGTACTGACGGATACCGCATACCCCACGACAACGCTCCCGATGCACCCATTGAATTGCCGGTCGCATGAATCAAAGTTTCATCAATGTTGTAGTAACTGTTTGCAATTAGAGTATCTATAGAGCGCATTACACGCTGCTCGGTGAAATTTTCAATAACCCCGGAATCTGGTACGCCATTATCAGTTAGATAATTGTGATCTGCAGAGTAGCCAAACCACCAACTATGTGTAAACCCAAACGTCTCCCCCGGATCATGCGGGTACAAGTGAATTGCCTGTAAACCCAACAACACACCCAAATCCGAAGGAGAATCATAAACCCGATCATAAACCTCTGAATGCGCGTGCGGTATGATATGTAAAGGGTACACCTGAGCCGGATTGTAGTTCGACGGCACAATAACCACATAGTTATACGCATAACCGTTGTATGTAGGGTTCCAGTCACTGTAATCCATAAACTGGGTATAGAATCTGCCAGTCCCGTCACCAGTTACATGAGTCAGTACATCCCGCGGAGAGGCAACCGTCTCGTTCACGGATACAGTAACCTGCAGGGAAGAAATATCTTCCACGCCATTGCTCACACCAGTCACAGCGTAGTACGCAGTGCTTGAATCCTGTCCGCGTGTTGTATATACAAATAATCCCTGATCATCTCTTAACGGTGATCCCTGATCTTCAATCACGTAATTGCCAGGCAACCTTGTACCACCATGTGGATTTTGAGAGGTTTGATTATCCAATGGCCCCCAACGGTCAGTCAGCCGGGTTGCAGTATTTATGTTTTGCTGTGTTATCGCGTTGTTAGATCGGTACACGTGGTACCCCTCGAACTGGGCAGACTCATCCCAGGTGAGAAAAGTCTGACCACTACGATGCAGAGCAATCGCGTTACCAGCAATAACAGGTGAAACAGTAACAGTGGCTATATTGGATGCCATTCCAACATCATCACCAACTGTGTAAGTGAAGGTCTCGGTGCCTTGTGCTGCCCCGCTATGTGTGAAAAGAACTGTGCCGTCACTTTGCGGAACAGCAGTACCACTAGCTGGTGGCGTGACAACCACAATACTGGTCAAATCAAGTGTGCCGTCAGAGTCAGAATCGTTAGACAACACATTTAACACCTGCGGAATACTGAAATCACGATTGAAGCTATCGTCAACAGCCACAGGCGCGATATTCGGCAGAGGACCTGTGATCGTAATATCAACAACGGCTACATTGGACTCTAACCCACCCGCATCAAACACCTTATAGCTGAAGGTATCACTGGTACTCTGGCCACCATCGTGCAGATAAACAACAGCATCACCCTGCACAGAAACATCACCATTGTTGGCCTGGGCTACAATCTCAAGCGAGTCTGAATCAAGATCTAAATTTCTGTCTAAATCATTTTCAAGAACCGCAAGCAGCTGTTCGGTCCCACGTACCTGAGAATAAAGATCATCATTGGCTTCTGGCGCAACCGGCGGATGCGGGTTAACAGTCACCGCCACTACTGCAACGTTTGACGCCTGCCCCTGATTGTCGCTGACGGTATAACTGAAACTATCATCAGTTGTAAGACTGCCATCGTGGGTATAACTGACAACGCCATTAGAAACCGACACCGTACCATTGATCGGCTGATCAACAATGGCAACACTTGAAGATACCAAAGCACCGTCAGGGTCAGAATCGTTATCAAGAACCGTAATATCAACAGCATCAAATGCGGTAATTGTAACGCTGTCATCCACCGCAATTGGGGCATCGTTGTCGACCGGTGGCCCCGGAGGTACAATCGTGACACTCACCGTTGCAACGTTGGTCAACACACCACTGGAATTTCTAACCCGGTAACCAAAGTTATCTTCTCCCGGTGGCTGCCCACCGTAAGGTGAGTAAGTTATCGCACCGCTTACCCCGTCGATACTTAGGAAACCGGCTGTCGGTTGCTGTGGGTTGTACGTTTCCACCGTGGCAGCATCGATTGGCCCCGTATCGTTGGCAAGCACATCAATTACCACTGACCCATTCTGAGGAACAATAACTCCGTTGTCATTCACTGCCATAAATGCAGCAGGGTTAACAACGACGCTCACAGCCGCGATGTTTGATTCAACTGACGCATCATCTTCAACCGTGTAACTAAATACATCAGTAATGTTTGCAACACCTTCATCAGGGGTATAAGTGATTACCCCGCTCGCGGGATCTATCGATATAGCACCATAATCAGGTTGATCTACAACGGTTACCGTAGTCGGATCTATAGCATCACCGGTATCGTTATCAAGAACATCTGTCATCACAGAATTACCTGCAACGACAGTGTCAGCGTCATCAACTGCCATGAACACCACCGATGGCGCTACAAACGTAACCGTTATGGTTGCCACTGCAGACTCTAACCCGTCATCATCCATTACCGTATAACCGAATGAATCTATCGTACCAACGGTTACACCGGCATTTGCCGTATAGGTAATTTCACCTGATACCGAATCAATCGCCGTCGTCCCTTGAGCGGCCGACACTGAAATGTCGACGGATGTCGCATCAATGGTTCCATCTGCATCTGTCGCGTTCCCAACAGCATCAAAGACTGTAGGGCTACCAGAAACCACATTTATGCTGGCGTTTGCAACCTGCGGCTGTTCATTAACGGCTGGCTGAAAAACGTCGACTGTAACTGTGGCAGCATTCGACACCGCCCCATCATTATCTTCTACCGTATATGTAAAAGTTGCAGGTGCTGTTACATCTGTACCTGCAGTTGGGGTATATACAATAGTGCCGTCAACCTGAGGCACTGCCGCAGCGACAGACGCCACCACACTGCTCACATCAAGAGTTCCGTCACTGTCTGTGTCGTTAGACAAAACATTAATAGTCAAAGAACTACCGATCGCGACAGGTTGAGTCGGATCATCATTCACTGCAACTGGAGCTACATTCTGAGGCACCGGAACTGGATCTTCTCCATCCAGCACACTTTGCAACACGCTGAACCAGCGACTTGCCATTTTTTCTTCACCAACTGCGTTCGGGTGATAATTGTCATAGCTGTCTGTCG
>CAYPDN010000015.1:5926-25853 GCA_964409445.1 uncultured Granulosicoccaceae bacterium | reverse complement strand
TATACCCATTGAATGCCAGGCAGGTAGCGGTGAAGTGGGGGATATCAACTTTTGAGGCTGATCTTTCAAAAGAAGAGCTGCAGGCACGCATAGAAAAGTGGCAGCAAATAAATCATGAGGATCATGAAATTTTAAAACACTTGCAGAAAGGGCTACAGTCTTCAAGGTGCAGTACCGGACCACTGGCGGAAGATAACTTTGAAGGTACATTGTTCGACTTCCATAGTTATTTAATCGACAAACTGGAAATTAACCAGATGGTCAGCAAGTGAGCGATAATGACTCTTTTGGTTGTTCAGGGTCTGGTGTCGTAAACCCTGGTGTTATAAAACAGGGTCGTGATTTTCTGGCTATACCTGGCCCCACGGTTATACCAGAGCAAGTACTTAACGCCATGCACCGGCCTGCGATCGATATTTATACCGGTTCACTGGTTGCAGTCACTGATCGTTGTCTGGCAGCTTTAAAAACCGTTTTCCAAACCACTGGTGATGTTTATATCTATGCCGCCAACGGACACGGTGCCTGGGAAGCTGCACTCAGCAATGTGCTGTGCAACGGAGATGAAATACTGGTACTGGAGTCCGGACTGTTTGCCAAAACCTGGGGCGAGTCCGGTGTTCTGCAGGGACTGCAGCCGAACCTCGTGGCTTCCGACTGGCGACAACCTGTCGACTATGACAAAGCGGCAGAAGCTTTGAAGGCGGATAAAGAACATCGCATCAAAGCAGTGCTTGCAGCACAGGTTGATACTGCTTCCGGAGTAGTAAACGATATACCACGCCTGAGAGAAATTCTTAGTGAGGCTAATCATCCGGCGCTGTTAATGGTGGACTGCATAGCCTCTCTCGGCACAATGCCATTTCAAATGGATGACTGGGATGTTGATGTCGCTATAACAGGTTCGCAAAAAGGACTGATGTTACCCCCGGGTTTGAGTTTTGTAGCTGCGAATAACAAAGCTAAAGCCTTGCACCAGAAAGCTGATCTCAGAACGCACTATTGGGACTGGACGTTTCGTGACGGACCGGAACACTACATGAAATATTGTGGGACACCGCCGGAACACATGATGTTCGGTCTTGATTGTGCCCTTGAAATGCTTTTGCAGGAGGGCCTGCCGGTTGCGTTTGAAAGACACAGGCTGCTTGCCAGCGCGGTACGCACAGCTGTTGAAGCGTGGGGCAGTAATGGTCTAATGCGACTGAATATTGAACCCGCAAATGCTCGCGCTAATAGTGTGACTGCAATTGAGCTTGCATCTGGCAGAGCACCGCAAACATTGCTGGACTGGTGTGAGAATACAGCATCAGTAAAGCTTGGTATTACGATTGGTGATCTGAGTAACAAGGGTTTTCGTATCGGGCATATGGGATACGTCAATGCACCAATGGTGCTCGGTGTCCTGGGTGTTATAGAGACTGGCTTGCACACGTTAGGTTGGGAGTTCGGATCGAGTGGGCTTGCTGCAGCATCGGAAGAACTGGGCAAGTCATTGCCAAAACCATCCTGATTGCATCAGAATCTATTCTGGAACTTTTTAAGGCGTAGTAAATGCCCGAGTTTGATTTCTGGTTGCTAATTGTTGCGATACCTGTGGTGGTGTTTGCCGGATGGATTCATGGTGCGCTCGGTTTGGGTTTTCCACTGATTGCAACACCCCTCATTGCGATATTTATTGATGTGAAGGCAGCGATTTTGATAACGCTATTGCCAACCGCCTCAGTCAATATTGCAAGCGTTATGACTGCGCAGAATGTCATTGCTACTGCAGCTAAATACCGTTTGCTGATGTTAGCTACCTTTATAGGTGGCGTTATCGGTTCAGTGTTATTGGCACACACCGATCCGTCGCCCTATCGACTGATGCTGGCATTTTTAATAGTGGTGTTTCTTTTAACCGATCATTTTGATTTCCGTCTTAATATTCAGCCGGTGGTCTCAATGATGTTGCTATTCGGTTGTCTGGCAGGTTTTGCAGGCGGTACAACCAACGTTATGGTTGCCGTGCTGATTATTTATTTTTTATCGGTCAATGTTGTTCGCAGCGAGATGGTGCCAGCAATGAATTTGTGTTTTTTGGTCGGCAAGTCAACGCAGATTTCGGTATTTCTGATACTCGGAGTAGTGAGCTTCAAGTGGCTGCTATACACCATACCGTTAGCGTTAATATCTGTTGCATCGCTAAAAGTTGGACAGCACTTTGGAGAACGAATACCGGCAGATCGCTACCGCGGAATCCTGAAGGTTGCACTCCTGTTACTGGCAGCAATATTATTTGTGCAGTTTTTTATTTCGGATTAGCTAATACAATATCAACTACCACTCAGTGAGATCTGCGAACTTCACGACTTTGGGCGGTCCGTCTCCATACTCCACAATGCTGTGTCCGCAGTTGTCCATATGTGGATCATGCCAGATGTTGCCGATAGGTTGGTTTTCGTAGTCGATCAGCAGCGATTTTAACAGCGCTCCGTGGCTAACAACGAGTACAGTCTGGTTTGGGCACTCGGCGACGATTTCATTGACCGCTTTATGCGCTCGAGCTTGCAGGCTGGCGAAAGTCTCGGCGTCGCCAAAGGAAAATTTTTCCGGATGATGGCGGAAGTTGTCTGCCTGTTCCGGGTATTGTTCGGTGGCATCACTCAGGAGCATGCCCTCCCACGGCCCGAGGTGAATTTCTCTCAGTGAGCTGCGGTATACGACGTCATCGGTTCTGCCTTCAAGGATTAGATCAATGGTTTGTCTGGTGCGCCTGAGGTCGCTTGAATAGTGACGGTCGAAAGCCGGAAGTTTGCCCACCAGCGCGCGTGCCTGTGATTGACCGAGTTCAGAGAGATCAGGGTCTGACGAACCCTGTATGCGAATTTCTGCATTCCATGTGGACTGTCCATGGCGAATGAAATGGATTGTGGTCATAGAGGCATGTTTACAATAGCTATTGGCAGTTTAAGTTTACCGCAACACAGTGATGATGGGATATGCCTAAATGATCTGGCAGGCAATCACAGCGGCAGAGTAAGCTGGTCTGAGTTCTCTAAATTTAGCAGAAACGTTTTTGTTGGCAGGCCGCCACCGAATCCCGTCAGACTGCCGTCGCTGCCGATAACCCGATGGCAGGGAATAATAACCGGGATCGGATTGCGGCCATTGGCACCGCCGACTGCGCGCACCGCTTTTGGGTTATTCAGTTTTTTTGCTATGGCTCCGTAGCTGGTAGTCTCTCCATAAGGAATTTTCATAAGCTCTGTCCAGACGCTCCGCTGGAATTCTGTGCCAGATGGGGCAAGCGGAAATTCGAATACTTTTAGCCTGCCTGCAAAGTATTGGTCGAGCTGTTGGCAAACCTCTTTAAACTGACTGGCGTTTTGTGTCCAGTGGTCAGCGATGTTTGCGTGCTTGCCGGGGAACGTCAGTGTCGATAGAGCTGATCGGTTGCCGGTAATCAGCAACTTGCCAAAAGGTGACTGGTACCAGTGGTAGTACTTGTCTCCTTTAAAGGTGATGAACAGGTCGGACTTAGCTGGCATTTAACTTAGTTGTCGTATCGATAGCCTTCTGATTATACCTGATTGCAGCAGTTCTGAATTATCGTGCAGTATCGAATGCCTGACGATTAACGCAAGACAAGCGCTGTTGTGGCTGCTTATACTTGTGTAATCGCGATAGTGCAGAGTTTCATGGGTGAGTTAAATGGGTGATGGTTGTAACGATGCAAAAGAGGTTGTAGCTCCGCTGATAGAGGCATTGTATAACCGTGCTGACAGCGATTTACCGAAAGTACTTGCGAACGTGCTGGATGTCGATTGCGAAATCCATTTCACCCATCCGATTGAAGATCTTATCGGTCCGGCAGCCTGCTATGAATCTGTTTACGCGCCATTGATCAGTGCGATACCGAATCTCGAGCGGCGCAACTACATCACCATGGCAGGTGAAGTAAACAATGAAATCTGGGTTGGGTGCGCTGGCTTTTACTGCGGTGTTTTTAAATCTTCATGGCTCGATATTCCACCAACCATGCAGGTGGTGCAGATGCGTTTCCATGAGTTTTACCGAGTCCGGGAAAGCAAAGTCACAGAGATTCAAGCGGTATGGGATATCCCTGCGTTAATGATGCAGGCTGGTGTCTGGCCTATGGCACCAGCCATTGGTATTGAGTGGCTGGTGCCCGGGCCGGCTACTCAGGACGGATGTGTGCCTGCTCCCAGAGATCCTGTGATCTCAGCCAATAGCACAAAGCTTGTGGCAGACATGCTTTTAAGCCTTGGAAAATTTTCAACCGGTGGCGTCGATGCTATGCAACTTGATCGCTACTGGCATCCGGATTTTTATTGGTACGGTCCGGCTGGTATCGGCAGCTGTTGCGGTGTTGAGGGGTTTCGCGCGTGTCACCAAATTCCGTTCCTTAATGCAATGCCCGATCGTGTGGGAACGGCTGAGACTGGTCATTTGTTCGGTGATGGAGATTACGTTGCTTTCACGGGCTGGCCGGGTATGACGATGACAGTCAGTGGAGATGGCTGGATGGGGATTGCGCCCAGCGATAAAAAAATCAGTATGCGTAGTCTCGATTTCTGGCGCTGTGAAAACGGTTTAATCAGAGAGAACTGGGTACTGATTGACTTACTTGATGTGTATCATCAACTGGGAGTCAACGTCTTTAACAGAATGCGTGAGATGACTCGACACCGACGCCAGGATAAATAACTCCATGCGGCATGCGAAAGATAGCGTATCCTGACAGCGGGTCTTCTGTTTCAGTGGGTGCCGAGCATTGGGTCAAAAATTACAAACGGAGATGATATAAGTGGCAATCGATTTTACAGATCAGGTAGCAATCGTCACTGGTGGTGGTACCGGCCTTGGTCGTTCTCATGCACTACAGCTTGCAGAGCGCGGTGCAAAAGTGGTGGTGAATGATCTCGGTGGCAGCCGTGATGGAAGTGGCAGTTCCGCATCTGTTGCGCAACAGGTAGCGGATGAAATACTCGCCACCGGTGGTAATGCCATAGCCAATGGCGCGGATATCACCCAGGAGGATCAGGCGCAAGCTATGGTGCAAGCTGCGTTAGACAAATGGGGCAGAGTTGATGTTCTGATAAACAATGCTGGAATACTTCGCGATAAATCATTCGCAAAAATGTCACTTGACGATTGGCGTTCAGTTGTCGATGTACATCTTAATGGCTCGGCTTATTGTTGTCACGCAGTGTGGCCCACAATGCGGCAACAAGGTTATGGTCGAATAATGATGACGTCATCCAGCTCCGGTGTTTACGGCAATTTCGGGCAGGCCAATTATGGTGCAGCCAAGTACGGCGTTGTAGGGCTGATGAATGTTCTGGCTATAGAGGGACGCAAATATAATATCCATGTTAATAGCCTGGTACCAACCGCTGCAACAAGGATGACTGAGGATGTGATGACAGAAGCAATGCTCGAACAGCTTAAGCCCGAATATGTTACACCTGCAGTATTGTTTCTCGCTTCCGCCGATGCTCCCAACGGAGAAATTCTAATGGCTGGTGCTGGCAATTATACCGTTGCAAAGTTAATTGAAGCTGAGGGTATCAAGCTGCCGGAAGGGCAGCGAACACCTGAGAATGTTGCGGCAATTTTTGATAAAATCAGCGATGTCAGCAATGGTATTGAGATCCATGATGGCATGCAGCATATAGAGCGTATTGTAAAAAAACCTGTTGATCCTTTTGGATAGTTACTAGTTATGTCTCTGATGGAAAAAAAATCTGACACCGTTACCGATGCGGTAGTAACCCGCAGGTCGTTACGTGCTTTTTTACCAAAACCGGTAAGTACCGATCTTGTTCAGCAGATACTTACTACAGCATCACGTGCGCCTAGTGGTACTAACATGCAGCCGTGGAACGTGCATTTGCTAACTGGCAATTCGCTTCGCAAGGTAAGTGATGCTGTGCTTGAAGATTTCGACAACGATGTTCCCTACGATGAAGAACAACCGTATTACCCGGACAAATTCTTTGAACCGTATCTGGCTCGTCGACGCAAGGTTGGGTGGGATTTGTACACGCTGGTTGGCATTGGAAAGGGCGATAAAGAAAAAATGAAAGCGCAACACCGGCGCAACTATGAATTTTTTAGTGCTCCAGTGGGCGCTGTGTTTACCATACACCGTGATCTGAACATTGGCAGCTGGCTTGATTACGGAATGTATCTGCAAAACGTGATGCTTTTAGCTCGTGAAGCCGGGCTGCACACTTGCCCTCAGGCTGCATTTTGCGGCTATCACAAATCTATCCGCAGGGCGTTGCCTTTAAAAGAGGAAGAGGTGGTTGTCTGCGGAATGACAATTGGCTACGCAGACTTTGATGCGATTGAGAATACCCTCGAGACTGAGCGGGCTGATGCAAGCGAGTTTCTAAAGCTCTATGATTGATCTCTTCTTATTCTAAGCTTGCCCTGAACATTCAGCGGCAATCAGGCAGCAACTTTAAGGTGGTCCTTTTTAAGGTAGCTTTCACCTTCAGGTGTTAAGGCTACTCGCTCTTCTTCCACGTCATTTCTGCGCCAGTAGTGAGTTACCAGCGTTTTGCGGGTTTTGTTTTCATCCTGAATTGGCAGGCCTCCATGGTAGAGCTGTGCATGCCAGATAAAAACATCTCCCGCGTTGCCGATGAAAGTTTCAGGTGTCAGACCTTTCTTTGCAATCTCTTCTTCGATGTAGGCTGTTGCATTCTTCATCTCACCGGCAGCGAGATGAATCCCGCCATGGGAAAAGACATACGGCTCAATCTTATGGCTTCCGGGATAGTAGCTAAGCGGGCCGGCTTCAGGAGATTGGTCTTCAAGGCAAATGCTGCTGACGACCATCTGGTTTTGTACCGGAGGCGGCATGAAGTAGGTGTCAAAGTGATGTGGTTGCTGGCTTCCTTTGCGAAATGAAAGTGAGTTGATCACCAGCGGATCATCGTTGAATAATTTTTTTAGAATGCCGCACAATTTTTTATTCAGGTTGAGGTTTCTGCAGGCACCCGATTCCAGATAAAGGTCGTTGACTTTGTGTGCGCAATCGAGGGCTGAGTCCGGAGCGTCTTTGAGTTTGAGTCTCTGCCCAACCAGGTCGCCTTCGAGCACATCAATAGTAATCTCGCCTCCGTCTTTTTGGCGATTTTTCCAAATGTTGTGTACATCAGTATCGAAGGCGTTAAGCTCTTCCTGGCTGAAGAAATTTTTTAAAACCAGAAAGCCGTTTTGTTCATAGCTAGCTCTTTGCTGTGACAGATTGTTCTTGTTACCAACAATATTCTTAATTGCGTTCCACATAATCTCTGTTCGGTAGGTTAAGCTGCTATGACTAGTGGACTGTTAGGCAATTCGAACAATCCGTCTTCTGTTGCTATTGAAATACTATCGTGGTGGCTCACCAGTCCGAGATCGGATACTGGAATTTCAAACCCGCAGTAACCATCATCATGCAGACCATTACGCACCAGATCCGGTCGTTTTTTATCAGCCAGTAACGTTGTGATGTAAACACCGTTGACAGAGATACGCAGCCTGACTGGTTGTCCGGATTTTGTATCCGAGATCCAGCCAATTAATTTATCATTCCACAAGCCACCGAAATTGCCGCGGTAACGAGTGCCGATAAAACGCGCGCTGCGTGATTGTTCGGACTGCTGCTCAAACATTTTTTCTGCCTGTGCATAGACGGCCATGTCTGCCTGGTTAAGATGTGCAATCTCTTGTATTTGCCTGGCAGTCGGTTTAACAATTGAGCTCGGTCCGTAGCTGCCTTTGTTTAAGTTGGTTGCATGTAGTGTAGTACCGTACCGTTTGTTAAACATTTGCAGGCTTTTGTCGAACTGCTCTGTCAAGCCATAAAAGTCGAGTTCTGTAGGCATGGCACCACCGAGACTGTGGTGCTGACGATTCTGAAACCTCGGGTTGTTATAAAAATCTTCAAGCGTACCGGTATAGTCATGGTGATTTGTGAAGTGGACGAATTCAGATACCACACGCTTAATCGGATTACGGAAAAAAGTCATCACTGGTGAATCCGGGAACACTTCCCGATAGCGTGGCAGTGAAAAATGCCCGCACAAAAATTTCTTGCTAAGACCGCGCTCGCGCAGCGCCGAGAGATCTTCTGTGTCGTAAAAGGAGTCGATAATATCGGCGGAAGTACTGGCAGAATCAGCGCCGTAATCGCGCAGCACATTGGTCTCGCCAAAATACTTTTCGGCGCTCACTCGAAAGCTGGTGCCAGCTGTTTTGGGAATATGTATGTAGATTAACGGGTCGTGCATGGCCATGCCGAACGTCAGTAAGCTGTGATGCTTTAAAGCGACAGTTGTATGAGTGTCAAAATACCTGCAGTTACAGGTATCACTGGCAGTGTCAGTGCGCAGTATTGGTCACTTTTTTGGCGTGGCATTGTCATTATTATTCTGTGTGTGATGATCGCGATAGGTCAGAGCTCCAAAAAGAATGCCAAAGTTGTGTCCGATGAACGGTGGCAGAGGTCGGTTAGTTGCGCGGTAGCAGCACCCGGTTTCAGAATCCAGGTAGAAGTGCGCGCCTGATCTCGGACTGGATGCAAAACTGTGTTTTTCGAAGCAGAAAATAACGTAAACTACGTCGCTGATAATTACACATGGTCAAAGATGGAAAGTCTTCAGGCGGGCTCGGATACCTTATTTGTACTGCTAGGCGCGATTTTAGTGCTGTGGATGCACGCTGGTTTTGCCTTCCTTGAGGTTGGTACTGTCAGAGAAAAGAATCAGGTTAACGCACTGGTTAAAATCATCTGCGATTTCGGTATCTCGACGCTTGCCTATTTCTTTGTCGGTTATGCCATTGCCTATGGTGTGGATTTTTTTCGACCAGCCTCTGAACTCGCAGTCGGCAACGGCTATGAGCTGGTCAAATTCTTCTTCCTGCTGACCTTCGCGGCTGCAATTCCGGCCATTGTTTCCGGTGGAATAGCTGAACGCGCAAGATTCTATCCGCAGTTGCTTGCTTCATTGTTGATTGTGGCGCTTGCGTATCCTTTTTTTGAAGGGCTGATCTGGAACGGCAATTTCGGATTTCAGGACTGGATAGAATCGATCGGTGGCCAGCCGTTTCACGACTTCGCGGGTTCGGTGGTCGTACACGGAGTGGGAGGCTGGATTGCATTGGCAGCGGTAATTTTGCTGGGTGCGAGAACTGGCAGATATACGGCGGAGGGCAGGGCATTACTGGCACACCCGCCTTCGAGTATTCCGTTCCTGGCTCTGGGCGCGTGGATACTGACCGTAGGCTGGTTCGGTTTTAATGTTATGTCAGCGCAGGAAATTGATGGTATCAGCGGTTTGGTCGCACTAAATTCACTAATGGCAATGGTTGGCGGACTGCTCGCTGCATTGGTTGCAGGTAAGAACGATCCGGGTTTTGTTCACAATGGACCACTGGCAGGTCTGGTTGCGGTGTGTGCAGGATCTGATGTAATGCACCCATGCGGGTCGCTGGTTGTAGGCGCGGTAGCAGGCGTCTTGTTTGTGTGGCTTTTCACATTTGCGCAAAATCGACTCAAAATTGATGATGTGCTGGGTGTCTGGCCACTGCACGGTGTGTGTGGCGCGTGGGGTGGTATTGCTGCAGGTATATTCGGCCTTGAAAGCATGGGTGGACTAGGTGGTGTGTCACTTGTATCACAGGTCGTTGGTACGCTTTCCGGTATTCTGTTTGCGCTGGCAGCCGGATTCATTATTTACGGGGTATTAAAGGCGACGGTCGGTATACGGCTTACTAAAGAACAAGAGTACGAAGGCGCTGATCTGAGTATTCATAAAGTTTCTGCCTCTCCCCGCTATGACAGGTAACAATTGATGAAAAAAATTACTGCGATAATCAAGCCTTTCAAACTCGAAGATGTTCGCGAAGAGTTGTCTAAGGTTGGTGTTGCCGGTATCACAGTCACGGAAGTTAAAGGCTTTGGGCGTCAGAAAGGTCATACCGAGCTCTACCGAGGGGCTGAGTATGTAATCGACTTTGTGCCCAAAGCAAAAATAGAAGCAGTGGTTAACGATGCGCAGCTTGAGGAGTGCATTGAAGCAATCACCTCTGCTGCGAATACCGGCAAGATCGGTGACGGCAAGATCTTTGTGGAACCGGTAGAGCGGGTTATAAGAATTCGTACCGGTGAAGAAAACGACCAGGCCATATAGGCCAAACTGTATATAGGTAAGGCTTTATAGAACGGCTTTCTATGGCCAGGTCTTCAAGATCTGGTCAGGCGTGTTACAGACAAAGTATTTTCGTTCAAGCCGTGCTGTTGCAGATCGTCCGGAATACGTTGATGCAGTACAAGTGCTGCAGCATATCTTGCCAGTGCCGGAGATGACTGTATACCGTAGCCACCTTGTCCTGCGAGCCAAAAGAAATTGTTCGCTTGCTCTGAGTAGCCTGCGACCGGGCTGTTATCTTTGACAAAGCTTCGCAGGCCAGCCCACTTACGCATGATACTGTTTACTTTAAAGTCGAATGCGTTTTCTATTTGACTGATGCAGTTTGCGATATCCAGTTCTTCCGGTTGCACATCGCAGGGTGGCATCGGATCAGCATTGGCGGGTGATAACAGTAACCTGCCGGCGTCAGGTTTGAGATAAAACGTCTCATCAATGTCTGCGACCAGTGGTATTGAATCGAAATTTTCTATTTCTGGTGCTTTAACGATCAATGCGGTTCTGCGCTTTGGTATCAGGCCTATAGGCTCGGCCTTAGCCAGCTGGCCGAGCTCATCTGCCCATGCTCCTGCAGCGTTGACGATAATCCCTGCGGTGATTGTGGCTGATGTGGTCTGAACCTGCCAGCTACCCGCTGATTCGCTTAAGCTTTGTACCGCGCTGTCGGTAATGAGTGTGCCTCCGAGGCGCTTAAAGGTTCTGAGGTAGCCCTGGTGCAGAGTATGTACATCGATATCGCTGCCAGATGTGTCCAGTACACCTGCAGCTGCGTAGCCGTGTTTTAAAAGCGGGCAATGCTGCATCGCTTCATCGCTGGTGATTCTTTGTATAGCGCTGTTGCCAGCGCTTTCGGATATAAATTTATCGACTGTGTGGAGCTGGTCTTTGCGTGCGATGAGCATTTCTGCACGTGGCTGTAATAGCGGTGTGTCGCAGAATGTCTGTGGTGGATGATTAAAAAAAGCAGCGGATGCTTTGGTCAGTGATTGAATTGCTGCTGGGCCATAGCTGGGTATAAACATGGCAGCTGAGCGCCCGGTACTGTGATAGCCAGGCTGACTCTCTCTTTCTATCAGTAAGACGCTTGCGTCTTCAGACAGCATGGCAGCAACGGATGCTCCGGCAATTCCGGCACCTATAACTGCTATGTCGTAAGTGTTTGAAGTCATCGCATTACGCTCTGATAGTCGATCCCAAATATTTTAACGCTTTAGCAGCGAAAGCTATCCGTTTGTGTGCCATACACCGGTTTCTGTAACGGTGCTTAATGTGTATCATATCAGCTACATTGGCAGCTGTAGATGTAGCGAATTACTTCATCTTTCTGCCGGGACAAACTCTCTATGGTAAATTGCCGAGATAACTACAAAGGCTATCGGAGACCTTAAATATATGTTCAGACAAGTAGGTGCATTGCTAATCGGTTTTGCTATTGCAACAGGAGCCGTGCAGGCGGCACAAACAGATATCACGATTGGCATGCAGCTGGAGCCACCCAATCTGGACCCGACTGCCGGTGCTGCAGCGGCCATTGACGAGGTGGTCTACGCTAACGTCTTCGAAGGTTTGACTCGGTTTTCTGCTGACGGTGGTGTAGTACCTGCGCTTGCGAAATCATGGGAGATCTCTGAAGACGGATTGAGCTACACGTTTACACTGCAGTCTGGTATTACGTTTCATGATGGCAGTGCGTTCAATGCAGAAGACGTGAAGTTTTCGCTTGATCGTTCTCGCTCAGAAAATTCAACCAACGCGCAGAAACAACTTTTTGAAAGTATAGATACCATTGAAGTAACCGACCCTGAAACAGTAGTTATTACGCTTTCTGATCCGAATGGTGCGCTGCTGTTTAATCTTGCCTGGGGTGATGCGATTGTGATGTCGCCAGACACTTTTGAAAAGGCAAAAACGGCACCGATTGGTACCGGACCATTTAAATTTTCGCGTTGGGTGCAGGGTGACCGTATTGAGTTGGTTAAAAATCCGGACTACTGGGGTGAGCCTGCAAAGCTTGAAAAGGCAACCTTTAAGTTCATATCGGAACCTACCGCGGCGTTTGCGGCATTAATGGCTGGCGATGTTGATGCTTTCCCTGTGTTTCCGGCACCTGAAAATCTTGTACAGTTCGAAGCGGACTCGCGTTTTAAGGTGGTGGTCGGATCTACCGAAGGAGAGACGATTCTCTCTACCAATAACAAGCAGGCACCGTTTGACAACAAGCTGGTACGCCAGGCGATGGCGCATGCAATCAATCGGCAGGAAATAATTGATGGTGCGATGTTCGGCTACGGAACTCCAATCGGTACGCACTTCGCGCCACACAATCCTGCGTACAAAGATTTCACTGCTGATTCTGCCTATGATCCGGAAAAAGCTAAAGCGCTGTTAAAAGAAGCGGGATTTGAAGATGGTTTTAAAACAACTCTTAAGCTTCCACCGCCGTCGTATGCACGACGAGGTGGTGAGATTATCGCAGCGCAACTGCGTCAGGTGGGAATTGAGGCCGAGATCAGTAACCTTGAATGGGCACAGTGGCTTGAGCAAGTGTTCAGAGGCAAAGATTATGGTTTGACAATCGTCTCGCATACAGAGCCTATGGATATTGGTATCTACGCACAGCCCGATTATTATTTCCAGTACGACAACAAAGATTTCCAACAACTAATTGCTGACTTAACACTGGAAACAAATGCCGCAAAGCGTACTGAAATGTTGCAGCAGGCACAGAAAATTATTGCCGGTGACTATGTGAATGGCTATCTGTTTCAGCTTGCCAAAACCGGGGTTGCCAATGCCGGTATAGTTGGCTTGTGGGAAAATTCACCAACGCAGGCAAATGATCTGACACAGGTTTACTGGAGCGAGTAAGCCAACAGGGATTAGTCATGAGGCTCGCATGATTAGGTATATGGTACGGCGGCTTTTGTCGCTTGTGCTTACCCTGGTGCTCGCAAGCCTGATTATTTTTTTTGCGATGGAAGTAGTGCCGGGTGATCCGGCCAGTGTGATGCTTGGTGTCAACGCACAGCCGGAAACCATAGCAGCACTTCGTCAGGAGCTGGGCCTCGATGTCGCAAAACCGGTACGTTATTTTAACTGGTTCACTGGCATGTTACGTGGTGATTTTGGAACGTCATACACCTATCGAACACCTGTACGAGACATGATTGCCGATCGCATGGTGGTTTCTTTTCCGCTTGCGCTCTACGCCTTGTTACTCTCAACGCTGATCGCGTTTCCAGCGGGGATAATTGCAGCAACCAAAAGAGGTGCTGTGGCGGATACCAGTATTATGGGTACCACGCAGCTGGGTATCGCCATACCCAACTTTTGGTTTGCGATGATTCTGGTGTCTGTATTTGCGATTAAGTTACGGTGGTTTTCAGCAGGGGGTTTCCCCGGCTGGGAAAATGGTCTTTTTACAGGTCTTAAAGCGCTAACGCTACCGGCAATCGCACTTGCATTGCCACAGGCATCTATTCTCGCGCGGGTTATGCGATCATCCTTACTGGATACACTCGGTGAAGACTTTATTCGCACCGCTCGTGCCAAGGGTCTTACAGCCAGACAAGCGCTTTGGCGTCACGCGTTGCGAAATGCACTGATACCTGTTCTGACAATCATCGGCTTGCAGTTTTCGTTTTTATTGGCTGGTGCAATAATTATTGAGAATGTGTTTTTTCTGCCAGGCCTTGGCAGGTTAATTTTTCAGGGCATTACCCAGAGAGATATAATTGTTGTCGAGAGCGTTGTCATGCTGTTGGTGTTTGCAGTAGTGATGGTGACCTTTCTGGTTGATATTGCCTATGCTGCTGTTGATCCACGTTTGCGCACACGGATGTAGTAGCGGATTGTGACAATGCCTATTAATAACACTAAGCAATGAGCAATCGCAGAAGCCTGTACGCAGGAGTCTTTCTTTGTGCTGTATTTGTTGTTGCAGCGTTAGTGTCTTTCTTCTGGACTCCCTATGATGTAACAAAGCTTGATATAGCCAATAAATTTAAACCTCCGGGTTTAACTTATTTGCTTGGTACCGATCATTTTGGCCGAGATATATTGTCCATGATTATGGTCGGTGCGCGTACTTCGATCGCGGTAGCACTGTTAGCAGTCAGCATCGGAATGCTTGTGGGTGTGCCATTTGGTTTATTCGCAGCGATCAGACATGGGTCGTTTGTTGACGAAATTATTATGCGTGGCAATGATCTTGTATTTGCATTTCCGGCATTGTTAATTGCGGTGATGATCACGGCGGTCTATGGGCCCGGTGCCATTAATGCGATTATTGCTATCGGTATATTTAATATACCGGTGTTCGCGAGGTTATCTCGTGCTGCAGCATTGAGTCTCTGGCAGCGAGACTTCATTCTCAGTGCACGGGTGGCGGGTAAATCAGGGTTCAGGATTTCAGTTGAACACATACTGCCTAATCTACTTAATCTGCTGATTGTGCAGGGTACGATTCAATTTTCACTTGGTATTTTGGCGGAAGCTGGCTTGTCTTACGTTGGTCTGGGTGCGCAACCGCCGTTACCCAGCTGGGGGCGAATGCTTGCAGAGAGTCAGACATTCTTTGCTATTGCAAGTCATGTAGTAATTTTTCCAGGGCTTACCATTGTATTTATGGTGCTCGGTTTGAATCTACTCGGTGACGGTTTACGTGACTACTTTGATCCCCGACTTAGACGAAATGGCCCGAGTAGCTCGCTACAATGACTCTGTTAACTGTTACCGACCTGCAGGTGTCGATAAGTGGTGAGCAAATACTTAAAGACATAAATTTTACAGTCGACGCAGGCAGAGTTCTGGGTATTGTTGGCGAAAGTGGTTCCGGCAAGTCAATGACAGCATACTCTGTTATGCGTTTATTACCACGCGGTTCGGAGATGACAGGCAGTATTACCCTTGGAAGCGCATCGGCAGGCATATCGCTCTCGAATCTTTCCGAAAGTAAAATGTGTACCGTCCGTGGCAAGGATATAGGCATGGTATTTCAAGAGCCAATGACAGCGTTGAATCCGCTGCAATGCATCGGTGATCAGATTTCCGAGACGGTGCGGATTCATAGTGATGTGAGTCGTTCCACAGCACGTAAAATCACGCTCGAAACGCTTACTAAGGTGGAACTGCCACCGAGCGAGTTTCCTTTGTCGCGTTTTCCACATGAACTATCCGGCGGGCAGCGACAAAGAGTAGTTATCGCAATGGCGATAGCGCTCAGACCCAGGCTTTTGATCGCGGATGAACCTACAACCGCACTCGATGTGACAACACAAGCACAGTTATTAAGTCTTCTAAGACGTTTTGTAGATGAAGACGGAATGGGTTTAATACTGATATCGCATGATTTAGCGGTAGTTGCCAATGCTGCTGATGACATTGTTGTGATGCGAGAAGGTCAAATTCTTGATTCAGGGGCAACTGATCAAATATTTGGTCGGCAACGACATCCTTATACAACCCAATTGTTAAAAGCGTCCACGCATACACCGATCAAACGAATTAACTCTGAGCACGACGCGCTGATACACCGCAAAGAGGCTACACCGCTGTTGCAGGTGGTTAATCTGATACGTGACTACCCGATGCAGCGCGCAAGTTTGTTTCGTGAGCCAAAGTACTTTCGTGCTGTCGATGATGTGAGTTTTACTTTGCATCGCGGTGAGAATCTTGGGCTGGTCGGTGAGAGTGGATGTGGCAAGTCGACACTGACACGCGCCATTCTTGGCCTGGAGGCAATTCAGGGCGGTTCGGTGTTGCTCGACGGTGTACCGGTGTCTTACGGTATCAGCTCCGGTAAGGGTGACGATAGTGTTCAGAGAAAAGCTCAGTACCGCAAGATGCAGGTAGTAATGCAGGATCCTTATGGGTCTTTCAATCCCAGACACACGGTTGCCAGACTGGTTGCTGAACCTCTCTATGTCCTCTCGGGCAAACCTGCTAAAAAAGAAAGACAGCTTTTAGTTGTTGAAGTGCTTGAAAGAGTCGGACTGAGCGCTGCTGATGGCAGCAAATACATACATGAGTTTTCCGGTGGTCAGCGACAACGCATTGCCATCGCACGCGCACTTATAAACAGGCCTTCGCTTATTATTCTTGATGAAGCGGTGTCTGCGCTGGACGTATCGATCAGGGCGCAGATACTCGATTTACTGGCGGAACTTTCCAGTAGTTTCGATATAGCGTATCTGTTTATCTCCCATGATCTGTCGGTGGTTCGGTCGGTAACCGATCGGGTTTTGGTTATGAAGGATGGTAGAATAGTGGAACGCGGTGAGACCGACGTGGTATTTGATACCCCTCAGCATCCGTACACAAAGGACTTGATTGCTGCTTTGCCAAAATTGGCATACTCCGGTTGAACTCCGATTACAGGTGGGGCGTTGTTAGGATTGGTTTATTTTGAATGGTCTTAATTTGAGTGTTCTTAAATTGAGCAGGAAGCATCGATCAGATGTGCCGCACAGATCTGTATCTGTGGTTGTGCTGTTGCTTATGGTTTCGTGCTCTGTGTCAGCTGAACAAATTTTGCGATTTGGTACGGGTGGCAATACCGGCACGTATTTCCCTGTCGGTTCACTGATCGCGGCAGAAATTAATAAACGTTCTGCTGTGCCAGGGAAAACTCTCGAGCTTACGGTAATACCCCAGAGATCAAGTGGATCTGTTGCAAACATAAATGATCTGTCGGCTAACTTGCTCGAAGTTGGATTGGCTCAGGCCGATATTATTAGTCGCGCCTATCGCGGTATGGGGCAATTCAAAAATAGAGATTTTAAAGATACTCTACGCGCTGTTGGTACGTTATATCAGGAAAGCCTGCATCTTGTTGTTCGTTCAGAGAGTGACATTGACAGTATTGCCGATCTTATCGGAAAAAGAGTGTCTGTCGATGAACTTGGATCTGGCACGCAGCTCGATACTGAGGTTCTGTTAACGGCAAGTGGTCTACCGCTTGAAGAGATCAAGCTGGTGTATTTAAAGTCAGATGATTCTATCGAACGGATGCGTCGCGGCCTGCTGGATGCAATGTTTGTTGTGTCCGGTTATCCAGTCGATGGTGTGAGACAACTGGTTGAGGACGGGGTAGGTCGGGTAATCGGATTAGCTGATGAATTAGTAGATCAGATTGCAGATCAGCACTTGTATTTAACCGCCCACAGTATCCCGGCTGATATCTATTTAAATGATGAGAAAATTAGTACTTTAAGTGTTTCAGCACAAATGATTATTCGTTCTGATATCAGCGATGAAGTCGTCTATGAAGTCACTAAGACGCTGTGGAGCGAAGAAATGCTTAGCTCTCTGATAGATGGCCATCCTCGTGGCTCAGACATTAATGCTGATACCGCGCTGCTGGGTGTTAGCATACCGCTGCATTCAGGTGCGCTGCTTTATTATGATGAGAACGGATACGACCTGCAGGGTGTACCTCGTTGATCCACGGCACGATAAGTAACAAACAATAGTCTGGTATTCACGTGCGCAATATAAACAACAAGTTCGGTTTATTTACCATTTTCGCGGTGTTCGCGACAGTGGGTGTTGCAATAGCGCTGTTCGTTCATAGCAATACTACCAAGATCAGCGATGCGTTGGCTGCAGAAGTACTGCAGCAACAAAGAGATGTTGCCGTTCTGCTGCATGAATACGACAGACTGACTCTTGCAGTTGAAACAGAGCGGCTTTCAGACGGAGAACAAACCAGTGAGACGATTGAAGATGCATTGACCAGAACTGAAAATCAACTTGAGACAATGCGATTTAATTACAGCTTTGAACGACTCGATGGGGCGTCAACAGCGCATGCATACGTAAAACCGGTGCTTGAAGATGTCAGGCAGTGGATCACAACCGGTATTCCTGGTGTAGAAATAAATCGACAGAATATCGTATCGATTGCGTCCGGAAGAATCACGGCACGAAGCGAAGGATTGCGCATCATTGCCACTGAAACTGATGAGGTCGCCAGTGAGCTTATTAGTACGCAGACGAATTATTTAACCAAATTTGGTATTTCTCTGGTGTTTCTGTTGGGAGCTTTTACACTGCTTGCAGCAGGTATAGCATCGTTGTTAACGCGGCAAAGAGATTTGCAGTCCAAAATAGTTATAGATCAAAGACAGCACGCCCGACGTATTAAAGACTTTGCCTATACAGGTGCTGATTGGTTTTGGGAAATAAACAGTGACATGCGTCTGCGGTGGTTGTCTGGCAATTTGCTGCCTGGTTCGATGCAGCGTAGAAGTGAAGGCGAAAATTTACTACCGCCGTTTGAACATGAAATAAAAGATGGTGACTGGCCGATTCAGAAGTTGCAATCGCAGTCAGAGTTTAGCAATTATGAAACCCGATGGACCACCCGCGATGGTGCAGTTAGAACTGTGTCGGCGAGCGGTATTCCGCTTTTTAATAATCGTGGTGAATTTGAAGGATACCGAGGTGTAGCGCGGGATATCACCGCACGAAAGAAAATTGAACATAGACTGGAGCTAGCTAATGCAGATCTGATAGAGGCTGAAGCGAGAGGCAGATTGCAGGCAGAGCAGGCGCTGCGAGACTCAGAAATGTTTTTGCGAACATCACTTAACGCGCTGCCGGAAAAACTGGCCATTCTTAATCAAAGTGGTTCTATTCTGGAGGCCAACACTGCGTGGCAGGAGTATGCCAAAAAAGGTTTAAGGTCTAAAGGCAGGGGCTCTAACCGTGGTCCGGAGGCGGGTGGCATAGGTTGGTATTTCGGTGACATCTTCTCGTACAAAGAAAAGACAGAGCGTTTTGCGTTAGAACATGTTTCGGCGTTAATCAACGATGTGTTGCGAGGGCATTCAGATATGCTAAGAACAGAAGCCAGATTTTTAGAAGAAGACGATACTGTATGGCTGGCAATTGCAGCTTCAGCATTTCACTCTAATGGAAACAGGTATTGCGTACTTGCGATGGAAGAGGTGACTGATAGAAAGTTGCTGGAGGAGCAGGACCGTCAATTGCGTGCTGAGTTGGCACATGTCTCCCGTTTAACGACAGTTGGAGAGCTGGCTACCGGTCTTGCGCACGAATTAAATCAACCGTTGGCAGCTATAAGCCTTAATTGTGACGCACTCATTTCCGACCTTAACGAAAAGACATCGTTAGAGGAAGTTGATGTGGAAGCGATTTACGATATTCACAATGAGGCCAACCGCGCCGGTGCGATAATCAAAGGACTGCGCATGATGGTGCGCAAAGAGACCGGCAATGCAGTCGAGGTTGATATAAATCAGCTGGTCACAGAAACCATGCGTTTGAGTATCGCGGATGCGAATCTACACGAGATCTCGGTGCGGTTAAATCTGGCAGATAATCTGCCACCCGTTGTCATTGATACAGTGCAAATTCAGCAGGTTCTGGTGAACCTTGAGCGAAATGGAGTTGATGCGATTCGTGTCAGCAATTCGGAAAAGCGCGAAATGGTAATTTCGACCGCCTTGCTGAATACCGGGTTTATACGGATATCTGTGCAGGATTCTGGTGGCGGAATGGCGGAGGAAGTCAAGGAAAGTCTGTTCGATCCTTTCTCTACCACCAAAAAAGACGGCATGGGAATGGGACTTTCGATAAGTCGATCAATAGTAGAATCGCATCGTGGGCAATTGTGGGTGGATTTTAGTGACCCTAGTATGACAACATTCCATTTTACGTTACCTATTACGGTTGAGCATACGGCCGGAAAA
>CAYPDN010000015.1:0-5826 GCA_964409445.1 uncultured Granulosicoccaceae bacterium | reverse complement strand
GAAGATTAGAAAATGGACAGTGAAACTCCAGTTGTATACGTCGTAGATGATGAAACGGCGGTAAATGCGGCATTGGCAAGATCGCTCACCAAGCGAGGCTATAAGGTCGAGACGTTCGAAAGCTCTGAGATTTTTTTAGAAAATTTCCGACCGGGCAACACCGCCTGTCTTATTCTGGATATCCGCATGGCGGGAATGAGCGGCACTGATCTGCAGGAGCACCTGGCTGTTCGGGAAGTAATTCTACCCATTATATTTGTTACAGGACATGGCGATATCCCGATGTCTGTTCGGGCTATTAAGTCGGGTGCTGTCGATTTTCTGGAGAAGCCTTATTCAGTAGATCATCTTGTTGGTTGTATCGATAAAGCATTAAGTCTGTGTAAAACGCAATTGCAGGATGCTGAAAAGAAAGGTCAGGTTGTATGTCGATTTGAAAGCCTGACGCCACGCGAGTGTGATGTGATGACATTGCTTGTTGCAGGAGCTGCTAACGCGTCAAACAAAGTCATCGCACGAGAGCTTGATATTAGTCATAGAACCGTTGACGATCACCGCGCACGGGTGATGTCAAAAATGCAGGCGAGATCTCTGCCGGAATTAGTGGAAATGGCAAAAGTATGTGGTGTGCATAAAAGTGAGAATCCTGCTCAGGTCTGACAATTCACTTCCAGACTACTTTCCACATGTTGTCATTGCAATCTACTGTAGGCTGTTGGGTGCAATGCGCTCTATTAGTTGTGTTTCGATTGCTTTTGGCTGAAAGAAATCTCTAAGCCATTGCAGCGCCTTTTGCGGGTCTGAATTGCCACACATAAAAATATCCAGTGCGATGTAATCGTGTTCGGGCCAGGTGTGGATGCTTATGTGCGATTCGGCCAATATTGCGACACCCGTAATACCATCGCTATCTGGAAACGGATGAACTACCACATCCAGAACAACGGCCCCTGCAGTGCTCGCGGCTGTCTTCAACGCGTAGGTTATGTTTTTGGTATCGGTCTGATACAAAGCGCCGGAAAAATCGGCGATTAAGTGTTTACCGATAGCCGGAATAGAACTCATGGGATGGATGGAGACAGAGATGCATTGAGAACTTCATTATACACAGCTGGCGCAATACTTACTCTGGCCTGCCAGTCTGGCTTAGGTGCGACTATTCATGGAGCTTGTACTTTGCTTATATTCTGTATCCGGAGTTGTTTGGAACTCCGGTTGTTTCAGGGTGCTAGCGAAAGCCAATACCTACCCGAAAACGTATGTTCGCTTTTACGGTTACGAAATCTGGTGGTGGGGTGCCTGAAATACTGATTAATAGTTCGGCACCATCTGGTGCTTCTATCAGATCCCTGATATCTGTGTCCCGTACATTCATCGAAAGTGATGTTAGGTTGCTGGCTATTTGTGGATCGTTTGCTGGTAAGTCAGCAACATCGACCACGGTCTCTGTGCCGTCGACAACCGCTCTAAGTGAAATATTCAGGCTTGAGACAAACTCAAAGCTATCGAGGTTTCCGTCTTCAATTGCATCGTTCGCCGGATCATTGGATTCCGGTGCGATTTCGAATTCCAGCTCTCTGACCTGAACGCTGGTTACAAAGTCAAAGTCACCATCTTTGTATCCCGGCTGATCTGCCAGCCTGACAGGCACTGGTATGTCCTCAAGCGTGAGCGGAATGTTAAGCGGCACACCGGGAATTTCAAAATTGCGGGATTCTTCAAAAGATCTGGTGGCGACAGTCGTGTCACTGCATGCCAGTAATGTGAAAGCTATAAGAGTTACAACTGCCGGAAATTTTAGACAAGTCGCTGCGCGTTTGAGAGACATACTGTTCGGCCCGATAGAAGAGTGGCGGAATTATAAGTCATGACGCATAAATTTTGCCATCGCAGAAGTGAGCATGATCCTGGAAACAAAGGTGATACCACGTTAAACCCAGTAGTTACGGGGCTTATCGATAGTGTTAACAAGTGTGCCTGGCAGTACAACACTCAGTCGATATCAATAATAGTGATTGAGGTAGTCGGGTTTGCTATAACCGCATTTGATGAGGTATTGGTTAGCACAACAGATAAAGTTTCGGAACCTTCTGTTATGCCATCAGTTTGCAATTGAATCTCGATTTGTCTGGCAGTGATGTCTCCATCGGTCCAAACCAGGGTTCCATCGCTTGCAATGTAGTCTTCCTCTGCAGACGCGGTGCCTGGGTTAAAGACGTAGTCGATGCTTATTTCTCCACTAGCATCACCGAGGCGATTAACGAACGCACTGATGGTAGTTCCCTCGGAGCCTGCCACTGACTCTTGCGCCATTTCAACTGTTGCGGGTATGTTGATAGTTTCCTGTAGTGCAACGGCGCTGCCTGATGTTGTTATACAGGCGGTCGGGTTTGGTTCTGATCTGTTTGAGCTGGCGTCTACAGCAACTATTGAATAACAGTATTCAGTGCCACTCGCTACGGTAATGTCACTTAAATCAGGGGAAGTGACTTCACGAACCAATATGCCATCACCACCGGTTCGCGTAACCTCGAACCTTGCAACGTCAAAAAGGTTTGAGTGACTCCAGAATACTTCTGCGCTTTCGGTATTTGCATTTAGTGTGCTGGATGAAGGTGTGGCTGGTATGGTGGTATCAGGTGTTAACAACGATCTGCCGGTTACCGCAAAAGACGGTGTCGATCTGTTGCCTGATTCGTCGACGGTTACTACTGTGTAGGTGTAGTCAGTGTTCTGTGTGACTGTCGTGTCTCGGTATAGTGGGAATGGTGTGTGGTCTATGAGAACTTCGTCGCGATATATCTCATAGGTTGCAACACCGATATTGTCTGTTGCCGTGGTCCATGCAAGAACAATAACACCGTTGTCATCGGCACTTCCGGCACTGAGCGCGCGTACATTCTGTACCTGCTGTGGTGGAATTGTATCTATTTCCCCGAACGTGGTTTGCAACGCAACTCGATTTACAGCAACGGCCTGAAGGTTGGTCTGTGGGTCATTAACAATGATGGTCGCGCGATTGTTTCTAATGATTACCGGATTTTCGTTAAGAAAGCGATCAATGCCGGTATCAATAGCTGCATAAGCCGCGCTGGAGAGAGAGACGTCAGTTAATCCATATACCTCGAGTGCATCAGATACAATGGCCTGAATATTTGCATCGATGCCGCTTATTGTTTCACTGGAAGGAAAATTCTCAATACTTGCAGCACTTGTAAATACTGAGTTGATATTAAGACCCTGATCGGCAAACCAGGTGCGGGCCACTAAATCGGTATAGCTGTGTATGTTTTGTCTGTTTGCGGTAACCTCAGACAGATGTGCAATGCTGTAGAGAAAATTGTTGTTGCCGAGGTTAGCTCTCATCAGGTAGCGAGCACCGATCTGAATATCGTCAAGTGAAAACTGCCCCAACTCGTCGACAGGCACTTCTTTTAACTCACCTTCGGGTGACCTGAGCTCTATGATCGGTTCAGCAATTCCTCTGGGCGTAGAAATTGTGCCGGAAAACGCCGGCGGTAGCTGGCTGACGGCGGCGCTATTGTCACCCCCTCCGCCACAGGCAGATAGCAGTGCAAAAGTACCGGTTGCTATCAGGATTTTGGATGCCCTGATCTTTGTGGCGACGATTCTATAGCTCGGCTTGTTACTAATGGTAGTAGTGGCTTTGCTGGTCGACCCATGAGATTGAGCCGTCGGTGAGCGATAAGTTGCGGGATCCTGGTCCATGCTGGAGGTTGCGGGATTGTGTTTCAGGAAACTGATATTCATGGTTTACCGGGTGGCAGGAGTCGAGCACCGAATTGCTGCTAATGTACCCGATTGGCACCCACGGAACCAATTCAACATGGTAGTAAATCCGGAAGTGTCGAAAATCAGCTCTTTATATGTAACACCATTGCAACACCTGCGATACAAAGAAGCATACCGCCAATAGCAATCAGCGATAACGACTCGCCAAATAGAAGAAAAGCCTCCAGTGCGGTCAACGGTGGAACAAGGTAGAACAGGCTGGCAACGTTGCCTGCATCCGACTTGTGTATAAGCATCATCAGCAGCAATACCGCGCCGATAGAAAGCACCATGACCAACCACAGAGTTGCCAGTATAAATTCACTATTCCAGGTGATATCAAATGGCTCGAGTAGTATGGCAAATGGTAACAGCAGCATGAAAGCGCCGATGTACTGAATAAATACACCGGGCAACAGATCGACACTAGCGGTTATTTTTTTCTGGTATACCGTACCTGCGGAAATACCGATCAGTGACGCTGTACAGAGCAACAGGCTTGTTGTGCTCAGCTCGTCAATTCCGGTTCTCTCTGCGATAACGATGATAAAACCAGCAAACCCTGTTAGTACACCGGCGATCTTCAGCGGGCCCGCTTTTTCCGCCAAAAATATCACCGACAGACAGAGTGTCAGTACAGGTTGTAATCCGACTATTAGTGCGCTTAAACCAGCACCGGTGCCGAGTGATATTGCCCAAAATACACCACCGAGATAGACAGCATGCACCAGCGCACCGACAACGGCAGAGTGAACGTAATCAGAGGTGCGTGTCGGCCATCGGCTTTTGGTTATAAATAGTATTGGAAACAGGACGATTGCAGCCATTGTCATGCGCATGGCCAGAAATGTCAGAGGCGGGGCATGTTGCGTTACTACCTTCGAGCCAATAAACCCTGTGCTCCACAGAAACACAAAAAGTGTCGGTAGCAGTATCGAAGTAACCGCTGGATTAGACAAAATGGTTTGGCGCGGCATCTGGAGCAGTTTATAGTTTGGTAACGTGTTTTGAGAGCATAAGACTGTGAGCGTTGATAATCTACTGTCTTTTGATGCCTTGCATTGTTTTACAGGCGGCAGTTGGCGGCAGTCGAACAGTGCCAAAAAAAGCGATCTGGTTTACCCGTCAGTTGATGCGGTGCTGTGTTAGATGTCTGCCAGCGGTATAGCGCGCCGGCGTCAGCTGCAATGCAGGTGTTGTCCATTTGTATGCAATAATGTGCGCCTGCGACCAGCACACAATTGGATAACGCGTGCGCTTTTGGACTGCGTGCACATGTAATGCGTAATCCGCTAAATCCTAGTGCTCCTGTTGGATATAAGCATAGCTAACCACGGAAGCTGCATCTATGAATACTAGTGGAAATGAAAAACAATTTCACCTGATAGTGATTGGCGCAACGGGAGGCATTATTGTTGGAGGAGGCCTGGGTTTTATCATTGGCATGAATAGCGAAACTATAATGATGGGCACAATAAGAGGTATTCTTTACGGCTTATTTGCTGGCGTATTTCTTGGCGCGGTACTTCATGCAATAAAAAACAAAAGAACGACGAAATGATATGAGTGATATATGGGTTTTAATATTCCTCGCTTTAGTGATTGTGATCGGAGGCTATTTGCTAGGTTACAGAAGTGGGAAGCATCGCGCACTAAGGGAAAACAACGAAGACGAACTCCCGCCAAAGAAATAGTGCCTGTTTAAATTTTTACGACGCCCTTTTTCGTATAACAAATTAACAGCAGTCAGGTGGCGTTGCAGCGCATCCGGAGTGGCTGGATATTTACACAGCACTTGAGCGTTGTATGAATTCTCTACTATGAAAACCGTGGTGGCAATACATGGCTCAGCTACAAATTATTATGACGATATTGGTTAAGAGGTATATAGAGTATTAACACGGGTCCACAAAATTTAATCACTGATGTCAGTGGTCTGCGTGTTGGCAACGCTGAAGACGAGACGCTTAAAAGTGGTGTAACGGTACTGGTAGCGGATAAACCGTTCAAGGCTTCGGTCGATGTGCGTGGCGG
>CAYPDN010000014.1:0-26406 GCA_964409445.1 uncultured Granulosicoccaceae bacterium | reverse complement strand
AAGACAAGTCCGGCAAAGTAGTCAAAGGCGAGATGGCCAGCAAGAGCGCTGACCTTGTAAAAGCCCAGCTACGCCGCCAGGGTATAACCCCGGCAGCTGGAAAAATAAGAAAGCAAAAGCCAATGAAAGGTGGCAAGAATGCTATCACGGCAGCTGATATTGCAATTTTCGCTCGTCAGCTGACCACCATGATGGGTTCTGGTGTACCACTGGTGCAGGCTTTTGACATTGTTGCGGGCGGCCTCGACAACAAAGCAATGGCGCAAGTAGTAACACAAATTAAGAACGATGTTGAGGGCGGTGCAAGTTTGACTAACGGCCTTAGAAATCACCCAGACCATTTTGATGAATTGTTTTGTAACCTCGTTGATGCCGGTGAGCAATCAGGAACACTCGAGAAGCTCCTCAACGAAGTTGCAACTTACAAAGAGAAGACTGAAGCTCTGCGTAAGAAAATTAAAAAGGCAATGACCTATCCGATCGCTGTTTTGATCATCGCGTTTATTGTAACCGCAATTCTATTAATATTCGTAGTTCCACAATTTGAAACCTTATTTGCTGGAGTAGGCAGCGACCTACCTGCATTTACAAAAATGGTGGTGAACCTGTCAGAGTGGATGCAGAGTTACTGGTGGATCATTTTTGGAGCGGTAGGCGGCTTGGTGTTTTTGTTCAAGTCTTTCCACAAAAAGTCGCAAAAATTTAGAGACAAAGTCGATGCGCTGGTATTGAAGATGCCTGTAGTCGGTCCAATTCTACACAATGCAGCAACTGCAAAGTTTGCGAGAACTTTGGCTACCATGTCGGCAGCTGGTGTACCTCTGGTAGAGGCTATGGACTCGGTGGCAGGTGCAGCCGGAAACGCGGTTTATCGTGATGCCATTATAAGAATGAAAGACGAAGCATCCACAGGGCAACGCTTAACTGCCGCAATGCGAGACCAGGAGTTATTCTCCAATATGGCAGTTCAGATGGTCTCTATCGGTGAAGAATCTGGTGCGATCGATGACATGTTATCTAAAGTTGCAGACTACTACGAGGAAGAAGTAGATAGTTCGGTAGAGGCGCTAACCAGTCTGATGGAGCCGATGATTATGGCGTTTCTAGGCGTGGTAGTTGGTGGCCTTGTAGTCGCGATGTATCTTCCGATCTTTAAGATGGGTGATGCGTTCTAGCCATAACGCCAAGCGTTAGAAACATGCAACTTAAGTAACCCGAAATCCCGTCTACAATCAGGCGGGATTTTTCGTTTCAGGGCCTCTATTATGACTCTATTCAGCCTCCTGCAGAGCAACGCCACTTTGCTATTGAGCGTTTGCTTTGTTCTTGGCCTGTTCGTCGGCAGTTTTTTGAATGTCGTTGTTTATCGGTTGCCACTGATGATGAATGCAAACTGGCGCCGTGAATGCAGAGAATTTTTGGAGCTTGACCCACAGGATTCCACCAAAGACGAAACACCGCAGCCTTTTAATCTCATGGTGCCGCGCTCGGCTTGCCCATCATGCAACACTATGATTACAGCATGGCAAAATATTCCTGTCATCTCATGGCTGATTTTGCGTGGCAAGTGTGGCAACTGCAAGCACCCTATTTCTGTTGAATATCCACTTGTAGAACTACTAACCGCAATTCTTTCACTGGCAGTCGCAGTTAAATTTGGCGCAAGCATTCAACTTGTTTTTGCCCTCCTGTTCACCTGGGCATTGATCAGTCTGGCATTGATAGATTTTCATACCACACTCTTACCAGACAGCATCACTTTGCCGCTTCTTTGGTTGGGATTGCTTATCAGTCTGGTTCCCGTTTTTGTTAATGCCCCGGATGCAATAGTCGGGGCAGCCGCGGGTTACATGATCCTATGGATTGTATTTCAAACGTTCAAATTGATCACTGGCAAAGAAGGCATGGGGTTTGGTGATTTCAAGTTACTTGCAGCACTCGGCGCATGGCTCGGCTGGGCACAGCTACCACTGGTTATTCTTTTGTCTTCGTTGACAGGTGCAATTATTGGTATCATGATGATGGTTTTATTTAAGCACAAGCGCAGCCAGCCTATACCTTTTGGTCCCTATCTGGCGATTGCAGGTTGGATTGCGCTTATGTGGGGTGAACAGATTGTTAATATGTATACCGGTCAAATGGGTCTCTAAACCCTGTAGCTGCCAACCGGATACATCCTGTCGATGATGCGAGTTGCTCTGAGCGGTGGCATCGCGAGTGGAAAAACAATGGTCAGCAATATAATTGCTGGTTACGGTGTTCCGATTATCGATACCGATGTACTTGCACGTGAAGTTGTAGTTCCAGGGTCAATCGGCCTGCAGCGAATCGTCGACCGGTTCGGTAAGTCCGTTCTGGATGAAGACAACGCACTGGATCGAAAAAAACTTCGAGGAATCGTTTTCTCCGATGACGACGCTCGCCGCGATCTCGAATCTATTCTGCACCCGCTTATTCGGGAACTGACAAACCTAAAACTCGACGAACTGGAACAGCAGGACACGCTGTACGCGGTGGTTGTTATTCCGCTACTAGTAGAAACCGGACAACACAAAAGTTACGACCACGTAGTTATTGTCGATGTCGAGCCGGCAATTCAAATAAAACGGGTGATGGCGCGGGACAATTGCAGCCAGGAACAGGCCAGAAAGATCCTTGACAGTCAGGCAAGCAGAAAAGAAAGACTCGCTGTTGCTGACGATCTGATCCTCAACAGCAGCACAAAAAAAGCGGTCGAATTACAGGTGGGGAAAGTCCACGACCATCTCACCGCGCTGGCAAAGCGTAAGAAAAAGAAACCGAACCAGAAACCGGACTAGCATCAGGTGATAAACCCAAGCCTGGATTTAACCAGCAGTAGTTAGTTCAACTCAAGTACGATATTCAGCGTTAATCTTGACATAATCATAAGAAAGATCTGTTGTCCAAATACGTGCTGACTCTTCCCCCAGGCCCAGATCAATTTTTATAGTCACGTCTTCTTCCGCCATTATTGCAACAGCCTGTGACTCTTCATATTGCATTGATGGATTACCACGTTCCACAACAGCTAACTCACCGATGTAAAATGAAACTTTCTGCATATCCAGACCCGTGATTTTACTACGCCCAACTGCGGCCAATATACGACCAAGGTTTGGATCACCAGCAAAGAAAGCAGTTTTTACCAACGGTGAATGGGCAACAGTAAAACCGACACGCCGACAATCATCCACTGTGGTACCGCCGCCGACCTGTATTTCAATAAATTTTGTTGCACCCTCGCCATCCCGAATTATCGCCTGCGCCAGGTGAAGAGCAACCCGTTCCACCGCTTCGACAAACTGACCCCACTCCGGATGTGATGGGCTTAGCAGCCGGCTATTGGCAGCACCGGTGGCCATAAATACAAAAGAATCGTTGGTCGAAGTATCGCCATCTACTGTGATGCAATTGAAGGTGTGATTGCACACTGTTTCAATTAACTGCTGCAGGGAATACGGATCGACTGCTGCATCTGTCGCAACGAAAGCAAGCATGGTTGCCATATCCGGATGAATCATTCCCGACCCTTTGGATATGCCGGTAATTGTCACTGTTTCATCGTCTATAGTGCATTGCTCGGAAATTCCTTTCGCAACAGTATCGGTCGTCATGATTGCCTGTGCAGCAGGCAACCAGTTGTCCTCAGACAAGTCCGCAATCAACTGATCTATACCCGACTGCATAACTTGCACTGGCAGCATCTCAGATATAACTCCAGTGGAAAAAGGCAATACTTGCTGCGTAGAGATACCCAAACCCTGCGCGACTTGCTTGCACAACGTCAGAGCATCTTGCTCGCCCTGTTCGCCAGTTCCGGCATTGGCATTGCCGGAGTTGATCAACAACGCATTACTGGTTGCATGAAGCATATGCTTTTTAGCAATTTCTACGGGCGCTGCACAGTATGCGTTTTTCGTAAACACCGCAGCAGACTGCGTGCCTTCATCAACGACCAGTAAAACGAGATCGCTCTGACCATCGCGCTTGATGCCACTGGCACAAGAGGCAAGCCGAATACCGCGCACCGGCAGCAAAGAGACAGGTTCGGAAAGACCGACAGGCATCAGAACTTACCTGCCGATAGAAAAAAGGGAATAATCATTCAGAATCCGCACAGAGTTTAAGCACGATATTCTAATTAACCCCTCGGAAATTAACCACAGGAAAAATAACCACAGGTTAAGAATAAAGAGGATTCTGCAGGTCGCTGCGGCGATTACCCTGGGCGCAACTCGACACGCCTGCGGAGACCTGTATGTCCCCTTACAACAAGGCGCGTCTTGCTACTCACGTGATTCGATTTGCAACTAATTCAACTGTCCGTGACATCGCTTGAATTTTTTACCAGAGCCACACCAGCACGGATCATTGCGACCCACTTTGGGTTGATCGCGTACAAACGTATCTTCAGCAGCCGGGTTCGGCATTCCTGCCCCCTGGCTGCCACCCTGAGGCGCTGGTGGTTCCGATGCAGTGGGGCTGGTAGCCGCTGCATGCTCGTAGCTGACGTTCTGCGGCCTTCGTGCTTCTGCCTCTGCTTCTGCAACTGCCACTTCCTCCGGATCTCTTACCTGAACTTTAGCAAGTGTGCCGACGACATCTTTTTTGTATTCATCCAGCATGGCAGAAAACAGCTCGAATGACTCGCGCTTGTATTCCTGTTTGGGGTTTTTCTGTGCGTACCCGCGCAGCCCGACACTTTGTCGCAGATGATCCATCGATGCGAGATGATCTTTCCAGTGATCATCAAGCGTTTTTAGCAGTACCAGTTTTTCAAACCGGCGAAGCGTCTCACTACCAGCCATTTGTTCTGTCTGACTGTACTTCTCAGCCAACTGTTTGACTGCGTATTCGTTTAAGTCATCTTCATCACTATCCGGCTCGGCATCAAGATGTGCTTTTAGATCAATTTCAAGATCGAACTGATCTTTTACTGCCTCTGAAGCACCCTCTAAATCCCAGCTCTCATCCAGTGAACCCGGCGCAACGTAGCCTGCCATCAATGTTTCCACGGCATCTTCACGCATCGCGGTTACTGTATCGGAGACTTCTTCAGCTTCGATAATTTCATCACGCTGTTCATAAATAACTTTGCGCTGATCACTGGCGACGTCATCATACTCAAGTAAATGCTTTCTGATATCAAAGTTATGACCTTCAACTTTACGCTGTGCATTCTCAATAGCACGGGTAACCAATGAGTGCTCAATTGCTTCACCTTCTTCCATGCCGAGCTTCTGCATGATGTTACCGATGCGTTCTGATGCGAAAATACGCATTAAATTATCTTCCAGTGAAAGATAAAAGCGTGATGATCCTGGATCACCCTGTCTGCCGGAACGCCCGCGCAATTGATTGTCTATTCGACGACTCTCATGGCGTTCGGTACCAATAATATGTAACCCGCCCGCTTCCAAAACCTCTGCATGCCGCTTTTCCCACTCTGAGGTGCGGGCACTCTTGTCTGTATCTGTAAGCGCTTCAATACCGCCCAGTTCCGACTCGAGGTTACCGCCCAATACGATATCGGTACCTCGACCCGCCATATTAGTTGCAATCGTTACAGCGCTGGCGCGACCGGCATCTGCAATAATTTGCGCTTCACGTTCATGCTGCTTGGCGTTAAGCACCTCGTGAGAAATATTTTTCTCTTTGAGAAGGCTCGCCAGATACTCTGATGTTTCAATAGAGGTTGTACCAACCAGCACAGGTTGCTTACGTTGCACACAGGTTTCGATATCTTCAACTATCGCGTCGTATTTTTCACGCTGCGTCAGGTATATAAGATCACCGCGGTCATCGCGAATCATGCCCTTATTAGTAGGTATAACCACCACTTCAAGCCCATAGATTTGTTCAAACTCGAATGCTTCTGTATCAGCAGTACCGGTCATGCCCGCAAGCTTTTCATAGAGCCTGAAATAATTCTGGTACGTGATTGACGCAAGAGTTTGATTCTCCTGCTGTATGGTCACACCTTCTTTCGCTTCGATCGCCTGATGCAGTCCGTCAGACCAGCGTCTCCCTGCCATAGTACGCCCGGTAAACTCATCAACAATCACGATCTGATCGTTAGATACTATGTAGTCGATGTCTTTTTTGAAAATCGCATGAGCTCTGAGTGCAGCATTTAAGTGATGCAGCAAACTGATGTTAGCAGCGTCATAGAGACTCTCATCTTCTGCAAGCAGATCCTGTTCGTTCAACAACTGCTCAATACGGTCCATACCGGTTTCGGTTAAAAATACCTGCTTGGCCTTTTCATCAACGGTGTAGTCACCCGGACCTTCTTCCTCAACAACCGCCTCGAGACCGGGAACAACCTGGTTAATTTTCCCGTACGTTTCGCTACTTTCATTCGTCGGGCCGGAGATGATTAACGGCGTACGAGCTTCATCGATGAGAATTGAGTCAACTTCATCGACGATGGCAAAGTACAGGTCCCGCTGTACTTTTTCTTCGGTGCTGAGCGCCATGTTGTCGCGCAGGTAGTCAAAACCAAATTCGTTGTTGGTGCCATAAGTCACATCAGAGCCATATGATTCGCGCCGCGCATCCGCACCCATGCCACTGACAATCACACCTACAGATAACCCGAGGAATCGATACAGATTGCCCATCCATTCAGAGTCGCGTTGAGCCAGGTAATCGTTTACTGTAACTACATGAACTCCGCGACCATGCAGTGCGTTGAGATAAACGGCAGTAGTGGCCACCAGCGTCTTACCTTCGCCGGTACGCATTTCGGCGATTTTGCCATCGTGCAACACCGCCCCACCGATGAACTGAACATCGTAGTGGCGCATGCCGAGCGAACGCACACCCGCCTCACGAACCACAGCAAATGCCTCTGGCAACAGGTCATCCAGGGTTGCTTCTTCGTTGGTGAGTCTGGTCCTGAACTCGTCCGTTTTGGCTTTCAGCTGCTCGTCCGTCAGGGACGCCATTGAATCGGCAAGATCTGTCGCACCACTGACCGTTCGCCCGTATTGCTTAACGAGGCGATCGTTGCGACTACCCACAAATTTCTTAACTAAGTTACCTAACATCTGGCTTACCAATCATCGGTGACCCTGCGCGTGCGCGTTCTGGTATTTTTTTGATTCGCGAATAATATCAGTTTGGCTATCAGATGGTCCTGATAAAACAGAGGAAAAACCAAAGTTATCGTGATACGAAAGTATGGGGACGCACCACGCTATTTCCAACAAAGCCAATCAGCCCAACCACTATGCAATTTTGACGCTCAATTTTCACAGCACACGGCAGTCAGCCAGGAGCCCCCATCTGACAGGCAATAGTCAAACGATTGGCTGACTTTCGACAACTTGGATACACTACTCTTTATGCAGGAAATGAACAGCTTTCTCGACTCCGAGCTGGTGAGGCGTGCCCGCCAGTGGAAACAGCTCAAAAAACTACTCGACCAGGCACTGCCACCGGAGCTTCTTGAGCGCGTCAGCTACGCCAGCCTGACAGACAGCAAACTAACCATTTTCTCGGATGCACCAGAATGGACCAGCCGGATGCGGTTTTACAACGCAGAAATCATTGAATTTTTTGACCAGCAGGGAATCGTAGTCAAAGACGTCCAGGCGCGTACCGTCCCAAAACCGGACGTACGGCCAACATCTGATCTAAATCCCTGGCCTTCCAGCCCCAAAACATAAGGGAAAAGGTAGATAAATTAGGCCGTTTGCGCCAGTTCAGGGAGTAGTTCGAGCGGCTGAGTGTAGGCAATGGGACTTTGGCTTTCGTCGAAAGTCACCTCTTCCCAGGCGTCTGGTCGTGCAAGAAGTTCTCTGACCAGCATATTGTTCAGACCATGGCCGGATTTGTAGCCGGTAAATTCTCCGATAACTCCACAGCCGAGCTGGAACAAATCACCGATCGCGTCGAGGATCTTGTGGCGCACGAATTCATCGCCATATCGCAAACCGTCGGTATTCAGAACTTTGTAGTTGTCTACAACAATCGCGTTATCGAGGCATCCACCAAGCGCCAGGTTACGCTTGCGCAATGCTTCGATATCACTCATAAACCCGAAGGTTCTTGCACGGCTGATCTCGCGCACGAATGACGACGATGAGAAATCAATTGCCGCCTGCTGCGACCCTTCAGCAATGGCAGGATGCTTAAAGTTAATCTCAAACTTCACCCTGAATCCATCGTACGGGTCAAAACGAACCCATTTGTCGTCTTCTTCCGCAAACAATGGCTTCGTGATTCTAATGAATCGCTTCGGTGCAGACTGCTCTCTGATACCTGCCGACTGAATAAGGAAGATAAATGGCGCAGCACTACCGTCCATAATAGGTACTTCCCGCGCACTGACATCGACATAGCAATTGTCAATTCCAAGCCCTGCGAAAGCTGCCATCAGGTGTTCAATAGTAGAGATTGTATTGCCTTCTTCATCCCCTATCGTGGTGGCGAGTTCAGTCGAGACCACGTTCAGAGCTGTCGCCGGAATAGACACCGACCGGCTACCAACATCACGCCTGAAAACTATGCCGGTATTTACAGGTGCCGGGGACAGCGTGAGATAGACCTTGCGGCCGGTGTGCAAACCTACGCCTGTGGCATAGATTGGAATATTTAAGGTACGTTGGAGAATCACCTTATTATTGTCCTTATTGTAGGCAACTGAACTGGCTCAATTCTATACGGCTAATTTTATACGGATACGCCCCGGACCTGCGCTGAACCTATCCGCGGAAAAGCATATTAAAGGAACGTGATATTGAGCTCCAGCACCTTAATCCTTCGTAACCAACCACCTATGTGAGCGACTTCGCTTTATTTACCGTAACCGTAAGGCACCGGGGGAAACTCATTCGCTTAGTCGAGTTGTTCAAAAGGACGAATGTGACACATCCCTGTGCCACAAGTTTCTTTCAACTTACTTGAATTTTGACAACACAGACTTAACTGCCTAGTCGGCCTGGCGGCGCAGGAATGTCGGTAAATCGAGATAACTCATCTCGCCATCAGTCGCGGCGCTGGTATCGTAGCTTACCGGGTCCGGACGCGAATTCCGTTTGCGTGGTTCAATCTCGCGACGTTCCCGAACAGACCCTCTGGCTTCAGATGTATCTGCATTACGCATCGGCGCAGTCTTGCGGTTAGAGCGTTCAAGTGCCGGTTTTTCATACTGGCCATAGCCGGTTTTTGCTTCAGCTGACTTTCGATTATCGTTCGAGCGTACTACACGCATCGGCTTGCGCACACGATCACCTTCAAGGCCGGATGCTACAACGGTCACTCGAATCTCGCCTTCCATTTCATTATTAATAGAAGTACCTAACACCACGTTGGCATCAGTCGCAGAAATATTTTCCAACACATCGCCAACTTGCTCGAACTCCTGCATAGAAAGATCAGAGCCAGCTGTAATGTTACACAGAATACCGCGAGCACCTTTAAGGTTTACATCGTCAAGCAGCGGGCTTTCAGTTGCCAGTCTGGCAGCATCTGCAGCACGATTTTCACCATGGGCACTACCGGTACCCATCATCGCCTGACCCATTTCAGACATCACTGAACGCACGTCCGCAAAGTCGACGTTGATCAAACCAGGGTTAGTAATAATTTCAGCAATACCCTGAACTGCATTTTTCAGTACGTCATTTGCTGCCTTAAACGCCTGCAGCATAGTGACATTAGTAGGCAGATTAGTCAGTAGTTTTTCATTGGGTATAACAATCACAGAATCGACTTGCTGACGAAGTTCAATCAGACCATCTTCAGCCACCTTGCGACGCTTGCCACCTTCAAAAGGAAATGGCTTGGTCACAACAGCAACAGTGAGCACGCCAAGATCTTTCGCGATTGATGCGATCACTGGAATAGCACCAGTACCTGTACCACCACCCATACCTGCAGTCAGAAACAACATGTCTGCACCACTGATAACCTGAGCAATATGATCGCGGTCTTCCTGTGCCGCCTGACGGCCGATATCAGGATTGGTACCAGCCCCCAGACCTTTGGTAATTTCAGTACCAAGCTGAATAGTGTTTTTAGCACCCATTTTCGAAAGCACCTGTGCATCGGTATTCGCACAAATGTATTCCACGCCCTGAATATTGGCGTTCATCATGTGGTCAACAGCATTACCGCCACCACCGCCAACACCCATTACCTTAATAACGGCCGCTTGATTTTGGTTTGCATCGTATTGGAACATTCTCTTCACCCCTCGGTTATATATCTAATGTCTAAATTCAAAATGTAAAGTTGTCAGAAATTTCTTTTGAACCATGCTTTCATGCGTTCAAACACACCGTCCTCATTTACTACTCCACGCTTACCACTCTCCTGCCTCACACCTCCTGATTTCTGTCCATACATTAAAAGGCCGACTCCAGTCGCATGTATGGGATTACAGACCACATCCACAAGCCCGTATATATTCTGCGGTTCACCTAACCTCACAGGCATATGAAATACCTCTTCAGCCAACTCAACCACCCCCTGAATTTTTGAACTGCCACCGGTCAGTACAATGCCGGAAGCACATAACTCATCAAACCCGCTGCGTCGCAGCTCTTCGTGTACCAGCGTCAACAACTCTTCGTAACGCGCCTCTACCACCTCTGCAAGCACCTGGCTCTCAAGCTCTCTGGAGCTTCTATCTCCAACACCAGGAACCTCAATAACATCATTGGGGCTAGCCAGTTGTTGCAGCGCACAGGCATAGCGAACCTTAATATCTTCAGCATTGGGCGTTGGCGTTCTCACCGCAACCGCAATATCGTTAGTCACCTGATCACCGGCAATTGGAATCACTGCCGTGTGCCGAATTGCACCTTCGGTAAACACCGCAATGTCGGTCGTACCGCCACCGATATCGACCAAACACACGCCAAGATCTTTTTCATCTTCAGTTAGCACTGAAAATGAAGACGCGAGCTGTTCAAGAATGATGTCATCGACTTCAAGCCCACATCGCTGCACGCACTTGGCAATGTTCTGAGCCGCACTTACAGAACCTGTTACCAGGTGGACTTTGGCTTCCAGTCGCACACCAGACATCCCGATAGGCTCACGGATACCCTCCTGATTATCAATAATGAATTCCTGTGGCAACACATGCAGAATTTTCTGATCAGCAGGAATAGCCACAGCTTTAGCCGCATCGATTACCCGCTCAACATCACCAGCGGTGACCTCACCATCTCGAATGGCGACGATACCGTGGGAGTTCATACTCTTTATATGACTTCCTGCAATACCGGCATAGACTGATTGAATTTGAACACCAGCCATCAATTCAGCTTCGTTAACAGCTTCCTGAATTGCCGCAACGGTCGACTCAATGTTGATTACTACACCTTTCTTTAATCCTTGCGATGGTTGATGACCAAGGCCGATTATCTCTATACGGTCGTCATCTATTATTTTTGCCACAATCGCAACAATTTTCGTAGTCCCAATATCAAGACCGACAACAATTCTTTGATCCTGGTTAACAGCCATATTATTGAACCCTCAATTTTTCAGAAACTGCACTCTTGCGCGCCATAGCAAATCCGTTTGTATACCTCATATCTACTTTTGCTATATCGTCGTACACCGGGGCAACGTAGGGACGAAATATTTCAGAAAATCGTTTTATTCTTTTTTCTACTTCTCTGTGTCCAATTACTACCTTTACATCGTTTTTCAAATGAAGTGTGAGTGAACGACGCTCATCTTCAACCATACCTTCAAGTGGAGCTTCCACCTGGTCCAGCAGGAATCTGGTTTCGTTAAGTAACCTGAGCAGCGACACATGACGTCTTTCAGGCGAGTACAACATCGGCAATCCATCGACCAACTCTTTCAACCGTGGTTCTGCAGTACCTTTTAACTGTGGCGGGGTAAAGAGTTTGAACCCGTCGGTTACCAATGACCGATCACCCCAACGGGCCACCGGCTTATGTTCTTCAACGTGCACAGTAATACTCTCCGGCCACACACGGCGAACATATGCGTTCTTGACCCAGGGAAGTTCCTCTACATTACGCTGGATGTCTTCGATATCCAGATTAAAAAAACCAAGCGATGCCTGTGTCATCACGCGATCCCGCATCTGCCCTTTATCTGCAAACTGGTACACGCCTTCAACGACAACACTGCGGATGGGAAATCGACCCGGGTTTCTAAAATGATCCAGCGCAAGTTGCAGTAGAAACAAAGCCACAAACGCAAAGACACCGATCACCATCACACGACCAATGGACGCCAGCGCCTGATCCTGCCCGACCGGCAGTACAGGTTGCGATGAAATCCCTGAATCTATGTGCATAGTATGCTCACTTACACCGTTACTACTTAGATTTACGTTGTTCACTGGCTATCAACTGTAGTTTTCAAAATTTGAGTAACGAGTTCCGGAAAATCCAAACCCGTAGCGGCAGCGGCCATAGGCACAAGACTGTGATCAGTCATACCCGGTGCTGTATTAACTTCAAGCAAGTAGTGATTGCCTGCTTCATCAAGTAAAAAATCTACTCTGCCCCACATTTCGCACCGGGTAATTTCAAAAACCTTAAGCGCTGTGGATTGAATTTCCTTTTCCAGTTCTGTCGCAAGACCACAGGGGCAATCATAAACAGTCGAGTCCTCTTGGTACTTGGCTTCAAAATCATAGAACTCACGTGGTGTCGAAATCTTTATCAATGGCATGGCAACACCGTTTAGTATCGCCGCAGTTATTTCACTGCCACCAATAAATTGTTCGACCATCACATCGCCGTACGTCGCGGCAAGACTATAAGCCTCATTCAACTGATTTTCGCGAGCAATCGAAACACCGACACTTGAACCTTCTTTGGCAGGCTTTACTACCACCGGATAACCGTTTTTATCTCCGATCTCCCGTGCCGCTGCTTCACACTCATCTGCGTTACCGACCATCTTCCACGCCGGTGTTGCAACACCTTGTTGCTGACACAAAAGCTTGGTTAGGTTCTTATCCATCGTTAAAGCACAACCGAGAACACCAGTACCGGTGTACGGAATGCCTAAGGTATCCAGCAACCCTTGCACACGACCGTCCTCGCCCCAGGTACCGTGCAATATGTTAAATACCCGGTCGCATTTACCAACCAGCGCATCGCTTAGCTCAGCTCGTTCAACATCGACTGCAAATGCGTCTATTCCCTGCGATAACAGAGCATCAAGCACCTGACGCCCGCTGGACAGTGATACCTCTCGCTCAGCGGACCAGCCACCCATCAACACTGCAACCCTGCCAAAGTTGTGCTCACGCATTGCCACTCTCCACTACTGCAAAGTGGTCAGGCAGACTGGCGGCAATGCTACCTATAGAACCGGCCCCTAAAGTAAGTACTACATCATTAGGCACCAAGACACCTTCAAGCGTTTTGGCTACCTGATCAATGTCGGCAACAAATATCGGATCAATGACACCACGTTGTCTAATAGCGCGCGCCAGGGCTCTGCCATCAGCACCGGCGATTGGAGCTTCACCGGCCGGATAAACTTCGCAAAGTAACAATACATCCGCATCACAAAGTGCGTCGGTGAAATCGTCAAACAAATCACGTGTACGGGTATAGCGATGCGGCTGAAATACAACCACCAAACGGTTGGTTGGTCGACCGCTTTTGATTGCTTCAAGCGTTGCTGCAACCTCACGTGGATGGTGTCCATAATCATCAAACAGTTCTGCTTGTCCGTCCTCCAGCAGCAATGGTCCTAACGGTTGCGCACGTCGACCAATACCTTCGAAATTCTGAAATGCAAGACGCATATTTTGCGCACGCAAGCCAAGCTCCCAACCGACGGCAACAGCAGCCAGCGCATTTTGTGCATTGTGCTTACCCGGAAGGTTAAGCGTAATTTGACGTATCTCTGTGCCGTCTGGCAACTTGACATCGAAACAGGATTTCATTTTGTCCTGCCTGAAATTCAGACCACGCACATCAGCGTCTTCACTGAAGCCGTACGTCATTACCGGTCTGGATATCCGATCAACCAAAGCGCGCACTTCTTCGTCATCGATACACATAACCGCCAATCCATAGAAAGGCAGATGCTGTAAAAACTCAACGAATGCACTTTTAAGCCGATCAAAATCGTTTTCATATGACGACAGATGATCAGCATCAATATTGGTAACAATCGCAATGACAGGCTGTAACGAAAGAAAAGACGCGTCGCTCTCGTCTGCTTCCGCAACTAACCACTCAGACTGACCAAGGTAGGCATTTGTGGATGAACTGTTTAACTTACCGCCGATGACATAAGTTGGATCCATCCCACCTTCAGTCAAAAGACTGGCCACCAGACTGGTGGTAGTCGTCTTACCGTGAGTACCGGCAATCGCGATGCCCTGCTTAAACCTCATCAGCTCGCCCAACATCTCAGCGCGCCGGATTACCGGTATGCGATTTTCTCTGGCAGTTGCGACTTCAGGGTTATCTTCAGAAATAGCAGATGACACAACCACCACATCAACTCCTTCAACATTAGATACATCGTGACCCAGGAATACTTTCGCACCAAGAGACTCAAGCCGTTGCACCAATGCGTTGCGAGCCATATCAGAGCCACTGACACTGTAGCCAAGATTTACCATAACCTCAGCAATACCGCCCATACCAACACCACCGATACCAACAAAGTGCACATGGTCGATGCGGCGCATCCAGTTTTGTATGCTGCTGGCTGTCACACTCATGCCGCAACTCCAATCAACTCTGTGACTACACGCTCAGTGGCATCACGTTTTGATATGCGTCTTGCGTTCACTGCCATTAACGTAAGCTTCTCTCGATCAAATTCTTGTAGTTGCGCAGCCAATCCCGCTGCAGTGATATCGCTCTCTTTGATCATTACTGCAGCGTCTGCATCAACCAGATAAGAACCATTTGCTGTTTGGTGATCATCAACTGCTGCAGGATAGGGAATAAGAATCGAAGCTAATCCAACAGCTGCAATCTCTGCAACGGTCATCGCACCGGAGCGACAAATTATAATATCCGCCCAGCTATAAACCTCAGCCATATCGTCAATGAATTCTTTAACTTCGCACTTATGTGCAACATTGCGATAACACTCTTCTGTTTCGTGCATCCATCGCGGTCCGCACTGATGCACTACCTCAAGCGGCTCATCTAACAACGCTAACGCTTCGGGTACTTTTTGGTTCAACGCGCGGGCACCCTGACTACCTCCAATAATCAATACTCGCAGCGCACCGCTGCGATCTGCATAACGATTACCCGGCTCATTCACCGTCAAAAGCTCTTGTCTTACAGGGTTACCTGTACACGTAACTTTAACTCCAGAGGAAAATGTGTTTGGTATTGCTTCAAGCACTTTGTTGGCAAACCGCCTCAGAATCTTATTGGTGAAACCCGGTACCGCATTTTGTTCATGCACTACCATCCGGCAGCCACTTATTTTTGCAGCAAGGCAAACAGGCCCTGATACGTAGCCACCCATACCAAGCACAGTACCTGCCTGTACCTGACGAACAATTTTCAGTGAATTGACTATCGCTTTAGCCAGGTTAAGCATGCCGAGGGATTTTCTTATGAATCCACCACCTCGAAGAGGCGATACACCAATATTGCGGATCGGGATTCCATTTTCAGGCACCACCCGATTTTCAATACCTGAGTCACTTCCTACCCAAACCACCGGGATATTGCGCTCACGTAAAACATTAGCAACTGCCAGCGCCGGAAAGACGTGCCCGCCGGTACCGCCCGCTGCAATTAGCACTGTAGCATCAGACATGCTGCACCACCGCTTTAGCAGACAATGCTTCATTGCGATTTGCAACACTACGCGCCAATTCGCTCTCGGTCTGTATCGCGACCTCACGGTTTACACGCATAACAAACCCGCATGCAATGCCGACCGCGAGTACACTACTACCGCCATAGCTGAACAACGGAAGTGTTATTCCTTTAGTCGGCAGAATACCCATGTTCGCGCCGATATTGATAAAGGCCTGAAAGCCAAACCAAAATCCCACACCGGTCGCTATATGTGAACCGAAGACAAGCCCTGCTCTATCAGCATCACGTGCAATCTTGAAACATCGTGCAACGATCAGTGCAAACAGAGAAACCAAAAGTGCGACACCAATAAAACCCAACTCCTCTGCAAACACTGCAAAGACAAAATCAGTGTGTGCTTCAGGCAGGTACGCCATCTTTTGCACGCTGTTGCCAAGACCAACACCATCCCATGACCCCCTGCCAACAGCGATCAGCGATTGTGTCAGTTGAAAATCTGTTGCAAACGGATCATCCCACGGATTTACAAAGCTCAGAAGTCGGCTTTTCCTGTAAGGCGATACAAAAATAGCAATCAATCCAATCGGCACAACAACCACAATGGTCAATAAAAAATGCCACCAGCGACAGCCCGCTACAAACATCATGCAAACAACCGTTGCCACAACCACTACTGTTGCACCAAAATCCGGCTCCAGCAATAAAAGCCCTGCCGCAATTCCCGCAATGCCAAGCGGCACTAAAAATACAGCCACATCGTTTTTAATCTGATCACCCTTACGCACGAAGTAACCGGCCAGGTAGACGATAATCGCTATCTTGAAAAACTCAGAAGGCTGAAATGAAAAACCTAACTGGATCCAGCGGCGGCTGCCATTGACACTCTTGCCAATAAACGGCAACAGAACCAGAAACAACAATAACAATCCCAGACACAACAGCGCCGGCCCATACTCTTCAAAAACATCCAGTGGTATACGCCACACAACCATGGCTGCAACAAATCCAATAGACAGATAAATTGCCTGCAACCTGCCGTAGTAAGTGGCATCTTCAAGAATCCGTTCCGCCTGCGCCACAGAGGCGGAAAAAACCATCACCAGACCCAACGCTGCAAGCACGCCGATCAGACCAAGCAACACCCAGTCGACGTGTTGCTTCTCAGTAAGCACCTGTACACCCATACTGTTTTGCTTACGTTCTAGGCGCATAGTTTTTTTACCTCACTCTCGAATACAGCACCGCGCTCTTCAAAATTATTAAACATATCGAAGCTCGCGCAGGCTGGAGAGAGCAATACACAATCTCCGGGATTTGAAATTTCAGCGGCACACATTACCGCCTGCTGCATTGACTCAGCTCGATAGACCGGCACCGCGTCTGCAATCGCACGCTCGATTTTTTCTGCGTCTTCGCCAATCAATACAACCGCTGTGCATAACTCGGCGACCACATCACGCAATGGTTTGTAGTCAGCATTTTTGCCACGCCCTCCGGCAATCAGTACTACTGGTGACAACATACCTTTTATCGCACTAACCGCGGCCCCTACATTGGTACCCTTGGAATCATTAATCCAGCTGACATTGTCAGACTCACAAACCAGTGAAGTGCGATGAGGCAATCCGGTAAATTTAGCAAAACCTGCAGTGAATATTTCACTCATGCTATTTTTATCTGCATCAATCAGTACAGACGTCATCGCCATTGCGGCCAGTGCGTTGATATAGTTATGCACTCCCGCCACTTTGACATCACTGGCAGAGATTTCAGCAACTAATCCACCCGACAACACCGCCTTACTTTGATCGCCATTGATTGACCAATCGGCATCCTGATTCGCTGCACTGAAGCAGATTCCCGCTGAAGACCGGTTCGGCGGCACGGTCTTTTCATCATCGAGATTAAATACAACGTGCTGTGCTTTATGGTAAATGCTGCGCTTCACCTCGGCGTAATCATCAAGATCTTCATAACGATCCAAATGATCTGCACTAATATTTAATACGCTCGCTACAGTTGGCTTTAGAGAATATGTAGTTTCAAGTTGAAAGCTCGATAACTCAAGCACAAACGCCTCAATTGATTCGTCTTGTAAGCTGTCAAGGCAGGCAAACCCGACATTACCGACAACGGCAGTATTGATATCTGCAGCGTTGAGCAATTCACCTGCCATACTCACAACTGTGCTTTTTCCATTCGATCCGGTCACAGCCAGCACTGGCTTGTTAACTTCAGATCTATTAACTTCACGGGCAAATAATTCCACATCACCAATAATCTCAACACCTGCGGCACGAGCCTGCATAAAAACCTCAGTTCGAACAGACACACCCGGGCTGACAACTACACAATCAAAACTACTCAGGAGCTCAAAAGACAGTGCTGAGCTATGGCATAACACACCATCCAAAACTGCTTCTTGCTGCTTCAGTGTCTGATATCTCTCGACGTTACCTTCAACAACTTCGAACGACGCGCCGATACGATCAAGGTATCGAACCACAGACATACCGCTAACACCCAGTCCAATTACCAGAAAAGTTTGTTTATTCGCATCATTCATGTCAACGAATCTTCAAGCTTGCAAGGCCCAACAGGACCAATATGAAGGTAATAATCCAGAAACGCACAATAACGCGTGGCTCCGGCCAGCCCTTTAATTCAAAGTGATGATGGATCGGCGCCATTCGGAAAATTCTTTTTCCAGTTAGCTTAAAAGAGGCGACCTGCAAAAAAACACTGACGGTTTCCATTACAAAAACGCCTCCCATCACAAACAGCACCAGCTCTTGCCTTACCAGTACAGCCACTACTCCAAGCGCAGCACCAATAGCCAGCGCGCCAACATCACCCATAAACACCTGCGCCGGATACGTGTTAAACCAAAGAAACCCAAGACCAGCTCCAACAAGGCTCGAACAAAACACTGTCAATTCGCCTACCCCTTCGATTCCCGGTATCCCCAGGTAATTTGAAAACACGGCATGACCTGTAACGTAGGCAAACAAACCAAGTGCAGCCGCAACCATCACAGTTGGCATAATTGCCAACCCATCCAAACCGTCTGTTAGATTTACCGCGTTACTGGTGCCAACAATGACAAAGTATGTAAAGGGAATAAAAAACAGACCAAGATAGACCGACACATCTTTAACGTAAGGAATTAACAAACTAACTTCCGCGGTACTTCGGGCAGTCATGTAGATAAATAAAGCTGTGGCAAACGCTGCTACCGATTGCCAGAAAAATTTGGCAGAAGCAGACAATCCATCAGAGTTCTTCAACAGGATTTTTCGATAATCATCTACCCAGCCAATCGCACCGAATGCACCAGTAACGAATAGTACAACCCATACATAACGAACTGATAAATCTGACCACAACAAAACGCTGATACCGACTGCAACCAATATCATCGCGCCACCCATTGTCGGGGTACCGGCTTTTGACAAATGCGAGCTTGGTCCGTCGTCACGAACACTTTGGCCAATACTTGCCGCCTGCAACCAACGGATCATAGAAGGGCCAAACACCAGACATGCAACTAACGAGGTCAGGGCTGCAAAAATGGCACGCAGGGTAATGTACTGAATAACACCAAAGCCATCATTAAACTTCATCAGCCATTCAGAGAGCAGCAGCATCATCAGCAGCACACCCCGGTTTCTGAACTGGCTTCAGGCCCGGCTTTCGACCCGGATGCCAATACGGAGTCAAACTGATCCTTAAGGGCTACAACAATCTGTTCCATTTTCATTGAGCGCGAACCTTTTACCAACACAGTGCTATTTGCACCCAGCTCACTACTCAACACTTTCAACAGCGCATCCTTAGTTGTAAACCAATCGGCTCCCACACCAAACTCAGTCGCGGCATGCTTTGACAATTCGCCAAACGCCAGCAATCGGTTTACTTTGTTTTGTCGTGCATACAAGCCTATCGCTCGGTGCTGCTCAATTTCGTCAGCACCCAGCTCCAGTAAATCACCCAGCGCCAGGAAGCGTGCTCCATCGAATTCTCCCAGCACATTGATAGCAGCACGAGTTGATGCAGGGTTAGCGTTGTAGGTATCATCTATAATCGTAATGCCACTCGACGACAGACTGATAAAATTCAGCCGACCAGCGACTGGTTCCGCACTCGCCAGCCCTTTTGCGATCACATTCATTGATACTCCTGCAGCGATAGCGCAGGCACTTGCTGCCGCAGCATTTTGTACATTGTGCTGCCCGGCAAGTTTATATTCACAATTAACTGTGTTTTCAGCGTAACTGACTGATATCGAACCATCAGCCTCTCGACGTGCTGTGACATCACCGGCAACGCCAAACGTAATCATCTTTTTATCTGCACACACCTCTGACCAGTACTTAAAAAAACTGTCGTCAGCATTAACTACCGCTACGCCATCGGTGGCCAGGCTTTTGTAGATCCAGGCTTTTTCCTGCGCTACCGACTGAGCATCACCAAATCCTTCAAGATGCGCGGCACCCGCATTGGTTATAACCGAAACGGTTGGCATCACCAGTTCGCCCAGATATTCAATTTCACCCTTGTCACTGGCACCCATTTCAACAACTGCAAAATCCTGATCAGCAGCCAGACCAAGCAACGTCTGCGGCACTCCGATTTCGTTGTTGTCATTAGCGCGGGTGCAGTGAACTTTGCCAGCTTGATTGAATATGCTGCCCAGTAACTGTTTCACTGTTGTTTTGCCGTTACTACCAGTTACACCAATTACAGGTTTTGAAAACTGCTCACGCCACAGCATCGCAAACCGACCGAAGGCTCGCCTGGTATCTGAAACAATCAATTGCGGAACATCTAATTGCAGGTCTTTCTCACAGACAACTGCTACCGCACCTTTATCTATCGCATCCCGTGCGAAGTTGTGTCCATCGAAATTGTCACCACGCAAACAAAAGTACACATCGCCAGCGGCGACCGTGCGGGTGTCGGTACTGTGCCCTGTCACCGAACAATCTGCACCAATCAAAGTGCCATCAGTTGCGCCTGCAATTTGCGACAAAGACACAGGGGTCATACCATTGCCTCGGCATAGTCTGCAACGACAGCACTGTCACTGAACGGCAAACGTTGCTCACCAATCAATTGATAATCTTCATGCCCCTTGCCCGCCACCACAACAAAATCACCACGGGAAGTCTGGCTCATCGCAAATTCGATGGCGGACTTTCGATCGCGTTCAACCATTATGTTTTGTCTGGATTCAAAGCCCTCTAAAATTTGTTCTACTATCGCATCACCTGACTCGCTGCGGGGGTTGTCATCAGTTACCACGCAAACATCGGAGAATTTTTCAGCAATCGATGCCATCATTGGCCGCTTGCCCTGATCACGATCACCACCACAACCGAATACAACAAGCAACTTGCCATCACAATGAGAAGATACTGTATTGAGCACTGATTCCAGAGCGTGTGGATTGTGGGCGTAATCCACAATCACTACTGCACCGTTATCAAGCAGTGTGGCTTCCATGCGACCAGGCACCGGCTTTAGACCATACAATGAAGCAACCGCAAGCTCCGGTGATATACCGAGCGCTACCAGCACTGCAAAAGTCGCGGTTACGTTCTGAACATTAAACCCACCGATCAAACCACTTGTCACCGGGTAACTTTTGCCATCAAACACGAGATCAAAACTCAATCCAGTAGCCAGCAGCTTTACATTCAGATATTGGATGTGTCTACCTTTACGAGCGACTGCTCCATAACTGTAAACTTCAAGCTCTGGAAGCTGATCAAGTAAACTCTGACCCAATTCGTCATCAGCGTTGATAACTGCGGCTCGCAATTGAGGCTTAACGAAAAGTGTTTTCTTGGCGTCGCGATAACTTTGCATATCACCGTGATAGTCAAGATGATCACGGCCAATATTTGTAAGCACTGCAATATCAAATTCAATACCGTTTACTCGTTGCTGCGACAGCGCGTGAGAAGACACCTCCATTGCTACCGTTTTTGCACCTGCAGCATAAATTTCAGCCAGCGCCGACTGCAACACCACAGCATCCGGTGTTGTAAGGCCGGTTGAGTTCATTCTGTCGCCAAAGCCCCAGCCCAGCGTACCCAACACACCACAGTTGTCGCTATTTACATTAAGTGCCTGGCCCAACAGATGACACACAGACGTTTTTCCATCCGTACCGGTCACGCCAACCATATTCATATAGGAGGACGGGTTACCAAAAAATCGACTGGCAATCTCACCGACATGTGCTGCCAGATTGTCTATTTCTATAAGCAGTATCGATGCTTCCCGCAATGCGTTGCGCTCATCATCACGCAAGCGCTGATCCCCACTACTAATCAACACGGCAGAGGCCTGATAGTTAATGACTGTCGGCAAAAAATCCAACCCATGAACTGTGTCACCCTGCAATGCAATGAAGACGTTGCCAGCAGAGACTTGTCGACTGTCAAGCTGCACTCCGCTGACCATTCGATCATCTACCACCGCAATGTCTGCAATGCCATCGAGCAAAGCAGACAACATCAGGCTCTCGCCGGATGTTGTTTTGTGATTGGTTGACCTACTGGTCATTGGCACCGCGCTCAGCCTGAGAACTTATAGCCTGAGAACTTATGGCTTGCGAACTGACGGCATGAGAGCTGTTGGCTTGCGGGCTGTAAACCTGCTGACCATCCGGATTTACATTACGTAAGCGCAGCGCACCGGCCATAATATTTGAGAACACCGGTGCTGCGACTTCACCGCCGTAGTAGCGGCCCTTTGGTTCAATAATAGAAATCACTGCCACCATTGCAGGATTACCAGCAGGCACCATTCCGGCAAACTGCGAGATGTATCGATCATCTGCATAGCTACCGTTCTCTGAAATGTGCGTCGTACCGGTTTTACCGGCAACAGTGTAGCCTGGAATACCGGCGGCCTTACCAGTACCTGATTTAACTACTGACTGCAGCATTGAGCGCACATCGCGCGCTACTTCTGCAGTGAATACACGTTCGACTCGCGGTTCACCGTTAAGCTTCTGGAAGGTAACCTCGGGCATCAATCCATCTGAGGCCAATGCTGCATAGGCACGCGCTAACTGTAAAACGGTCGTACTTACTCCATAACCGTAAGCAACAGTTGCCTGACGTACCACAGACCACTTTGAGTAGTGCGGCAACTTGCCGGATACTGCTCCTGGAAATTCGATTAACGGCGGTCGACCAAAACCCAAACGATCAAACGTATTCCAAAGTGTCGCTTTATCAAGTTGCAGGGATATTTTACTCGCACCGATATTGCTGGAGTTTTTCAAAACACCGGTGAGAGACAGCTCGCCATAGTTTTTAAAATCCCGCACCACATATTTACCAACATTGAGTCGACCAGGCGCCGTGTCGACCACATCATTGAAACCGAACTCGCCTGTTTCAAGTGCTGCAGCTATTGTAAAAGGCTTAATTGTTGAGCCCGGCTCAAGCACGTCTGTAACTGCGCGATTTCTTTTTGTACCGCCAGCACGTTCCGAGAATCGATTTGGGTTATAGGAAGGCTGGTTTACCATTGCCAGCACTTCACCAGTACGAGCATCGAGCACAACAGCAGAACCCGACTTGGCTCCGTTGCGCTGCACCGCCTGTTTCAATTCACGATAGGCAAGGTACTGGATTCTTTTATCGATACTTAGAACAAGATCTCGACCCGGGCTCGCATCTGATACCAGCTCTATGTCTTCAATAGCGTCACCGAGCACATCAGTCACAACGCGACGCTTACCGGATTCACCTTTTAGCCAATCCTCAAAAGCCATCTCCAGACCTTCCTGTCCGTGGTCATCGATGTCGTTAAAGCCAAGAACGTGTGCGGTAATCTCACCACTCGGGTAGTAGCGACCATATTCACGCTGAATGTTGACCCCTTTAATCTGACCACGGTCTTTTATGGCTTGAAGTGCTTTTGCGGTACGTGGATGAACGTGCCTGCGCAGATAGATAAACTCACGTTTATTTTCGAGCCCTTTAGCCACCATATCGCGCAGACGACTTGGATCCATCTCTATGGCGTAACTCAGTAAATCAATTTTATCGTCGTGCTTTGAAAGCTCTCGCGGGTCTGCCCAAATGGAGTCAATTGGCGAACTGACAGCCAGCGGCTCACCATTTCGATCAAGCAGCATGCCTCGGTGAGCTGCCAAAGGGAGGGTTCTTATCTGCCTTACATCACCCTGCTTTTTATAAAAACTTCTATCCAGCACCTGTAGCTGAAAAGCCCGGCCAACCAGAGCCAGTGCCAGCAATAAGAACACACCAAGAACAAATGCTCTTCTGCCACCCAATCCACTATCAACACGGCCACTATCAACACGGCCACTGGCACCGTAGCTATTGCCAACATATCCGCTGGCAGCACTATCCAATGCAGCCTCGCGACTAACGCCTGGTGATGGTTTTTTCAGACTCATTTAAGCACAGTCTCGATTTCAGCATGATCAGGCAGACGCATGCCCAGGTCTTTAGTGGCGAACTCCTCGATACGGCCATATCTCGCCAGTGTGCTCTCTTCAATCTGCAGCCGCCCCCAATCTACATTGGCGCGATCAATAGCATCGTTAAGCACACGGGTCTTCTTAAACAGCATGCGACTGTTGTGCTTGCTGTAAACAACACCGAGGGCGGTAACAATATTCATCACCAACAAACAGGCAACAATTGCGCGAAGATTATTCATGCTACTTTCTCCGCAACACGCATAATTGATGAACGCGAGCGGGGATTGCTCGCCACCTCATCTTTAGATGGCTTCACTGCCCCACCAATTTTTTTTAACACCCAGGGGGTATCGTCATTAGCAACAGGCAGCCCTCGCGGCAGATTGGCATTTGCAACAGGCCCGCGAAAAAAGCGTTTAACGATGCGATCTTCCAGTGAATGGAAACTAATTACGACAATACGACCACCAGGGCGCATCAGTTCGATACAGTTCTCAAGTGCCACTTTCAAATGATCCAGTTCTTTATTTATAAAAATACGTAAAGCCTGAAAGCAGCGAGTCGCGGGGTGTTTATGCTTTTCCCACCGAGGATGTGCCGCCTTGATTATTTCTGCAAGTTCTACAGTGTCCGTAATTGGTTTCTGCTGCACCGCCTCCACTACACACCTGGCGATGCGCCTGGCATACCGCTCATCACCGTATTCGCGAAAGATTTCCGCAAGCTCTTCAGCGGATACTGTCGGTAACCACTCAGATACTGGTTGACCGGAACTCTGGTCCATACGCATATCCAGAGGACCCGATTTATCAAAGCTAAAACCACGGCCCGCCTGATCTAACTGCGGCGAGGAAACGCCAAGATCAAACAAAATGCCATCGACAGTACCTTCCAGTCCGTGTTCGAACACAAATGCTGACATTTCGCTGTAGTTACTCTTCTTAATAGTGAATCTGGAATCATCACCAAACAACTCTTTAGCGTGCACTATGGCTTGATCATCACAATCAAACGCCAACAAGCGACCATCATTACCAAGACGCTCCAGTATCTGACCAGAGTGACCACCGCGACCAAACGTCGCGTCAATGTAAAAACCGTTGTGCATTATGTTAAGTGCTTCTACCGCTTCAACAGGTAATACTGAAATGTGTTCCGGTGAACATGGCATCAGAGTTTGAAACCTATATGCAAACGTTCCGTTCGAGACTGAAGACTTTCTATAAGCTTCTTATCTCCTTCCTCACGAGTTCGTAACCAACTCTCTTCGCTCCAAAGTTCAAACTTTTTACCGTGACCAATTAATACTGCATCTTTTTTCAAACCAACTTCATCTCTGGACAACTGTGGAATCAAAACCCGACCACTGCCATCCATATCAATCTCGGTGGAATACGAGAAAATCAATCTTTGATACGCGGCAAACTGATCTGACTGATCTTCCACTGCGTCCATCTTCTGCATGCAGTCCAACCACTCGTCATACGGAAATATGGGCAAACATTTATCCATGGGGTTGTATGAAATGACCAACTTCCCACCACACATTTCATTCAGCTTCGCGCGAAAGCGCGCAGGGATGGCAATCCGACCCTTAGCGTCCAGCGTCAATGTGGTAGTACCTAGAAACATTCAGATGATCGGTTAATTCGCTTGGATTTCACACCACTTTGGGCCACAACTCCCCACATGACCGCTCAGTAACGACACTGTATCCGCACATCGTGTGGTTTTCAAGTTACAGACGTTATTTAATCGAGCGAAATTTACTGGCAGGACAATGAGTTAGCGCGACTTCACAATCCCCAAAACAGGAGTCCAGCGAACTTTCATTTAAATCAAAAGCTTACCGAATAATTAGAGAAATCACTTGAATCGATGCCGGAATTTTTGTTGGAAAACAACACAGGCTGAGTGCTTCCAAAGCCACAAGTAGATGACCGGACTACCCGGAGACAGGCAAGAAGTGCCAGTCGGCTTAAGGATAGGAATAAGAAAACGCGAGAAAATGAGGGCGCACTAACCCGCAGGGCAGTAAAGTGGGGAGCCAGCCATAAGCCGGGTTCTGTCATGGACAGCCATTCATCTCGAACACGCGTCGCCACGTATCTCTAGCGATCTACCCGGAAGCATCGCGGGCCACGACAT